>NZ_JBBNAH010000148.1:0-2531 GCF_037994325.1 Pseudomonas sp. | reverse complement strand
GCAATTGTTCTTTTGCTCCGCCTTTGCCACTAACAGTTGGCAGCCAAGCGGGCGGCGCGCGGTAACAGACTGGCCATTGTTTACGGCCATAGTGAACCAACAAAAACGAGGATGGACATGTGCGAATTCCCTTCCGCAAAACCCTGATAAGTGCATTGGCGTTAGTGGGCATGAGCTCCCTGGCCCAGGCCGAACAGACAGTGCATGTCTACAACTGGACCGACTACATCGGCGAAACCACCCTGGCGGACTTCCAGAAAGCCACCGGGATCAAACCGGTTTACGACGTCTTCGATTCCAACGAAACCCTCGAAGGCAAAATGCTCGCCGGCCACACTGGCTACGACGTGGTAGTGCCCTCGAACAACTTCCTCTCCAAGCAGATCAAGGCCGGCGTGTTCCAGAAACTCGACCGCAGCCAACTGCCGAATTTCGCTAACCTCGACCCCAAGCTGCTCAAGCAGCTGGAGAAGAGCGATCCGGGTAACCTGTATGCCGTGCCGTACCTGTGGGGCACCAATGGCATCGGTTACAACGTGGCAAAAATCAAAGCGGTATTGGGCGTCGACCATATCGATTCCTGGGCCATGCTGTTCGAGCCCGAGAACATCAAAAAGCTTAACCAGTGCGGTGTGGCGTTCCTCGATTCGCCGGATGAAATGTTCCCGGCCGTGCTCAACTACATGGGCCTCGATCCCAACAGCACCAACCCTGACGACTACAAAAAGGCCGAAGCCAAACTCCTCGCCGTTCGCCCTTACGTCACCTATTTCCATTCCTCGAAATACATCTCGGACCTGGCCAACGGCGACATCTGCGTCGCGGCAGGTTTCTCCGGCGATATCTTCCAGGCCGCCTCGCGCGCCAAGGAAGCCGGGAAAGGCATCGAGATTGCCTACAGCATCCCCAAAGAGGGCGGCAACCTGTGGTTCGACATGCTCGCCATTCCGGCTGACGCACCAAACGCCAAACAGGCCCATGCCTTTATCAATTACCTGCTGGACCCCAAGGTGATCTCGCCGATCAGCGAGTACGTCGGTTACGCCAACCCCAACAGCAAAGCTGATGCGGTGATGGACCAAGAGCTGCGTAACGACCCTGCGGTTTACCCACCGCAAGAGGTCATCGACCGCCTGTACGTGTCTGTGCCGTTGCCACCCAAGCTGCAACGCGTCGAGACCCGTTCCTGGACCAAGATCAAGTCCGGCAAGTAACCACTGAACACGTAACAACCGAACCAGCAGCGCCACCTTGCGCTAGTAACCCAGTAATCACCTGACAGCAGTCGGGTGACGATGAAAAAAGGCCAGCCCGTAGTGGGTTGGCCCTCAAAATAAAGTTGGGAGTTTTGTAATGGCAGTTGCCTCCGGCGCCTACAAGAAAGCCCTCGAGGGCGACCAGAAACCTAAAGAGGTTTTGGTCAAAATCGATCGGGTGACCAAGAAGTTCGACGAGACGATTGCAGTGGACGATGTGTCCCTGACAATCAACAAAGGCGAAATTTTCGCCCTGCTCGGCGGCTCCGGGTCGGGTAAATCCACCTTGCTGCGGATGCTGGCAGGCTTCGAACGCCCAACCGAGGGACGGATCTTCCTCGACGGCCAAGACATCACCGATATGCCGCCCTACGAGCGGCCGATCAATATGATGTTCCAGTCCTATGCGCTGTTCCCGCATATGACCGTGGCGCAAAACATCGCCTTCGGCCTTAAGCAGGACCGCATGTCCAAGGCTGAAATCGACGAGCGCGTGGCGGAAATGCTCAAGCTGGTGCAGATGAGCCAGTACGCCAAGCGCAAGCCGCATCAGTTGTCCGGCGGCCAGCGTCAGCGTGTGGCCCTGGCCCGTTCCCTGGCCAAGCGTCCGAAGCTGCTGCTGCTCGACGAACCGATGGGCGCCCTGGATAAAAAGCTGCGTTCGCAAATGCAGCTGGAGCTGGTGGAAATCATCGAGCGCGTGGGCGTGACCTGCGTCATGGTGACCCACGACCAGGAAGAAGCCATGACCATGGCTGAACGCATCGCCATCATGCACCTGGGTTGGATCGCGCAGATTGGTAGCCCCATCGACATCTATGAAACGCCGACCAGCCGCATGGTCTGCGAGTTCATCGGTAACGTGAACCTGTTCGACGGCCACGTGGTGGAAGACATGGAAGGCCACGCGCTGATCGCCAGTCCGGACCTGGAACGTGCCATTTACGTTGGCCACGGCGTGACCACCTCGGTGCAGGACAAGCAAATCACCTACGCCATTCGCCCGGAAAAACTGCTGGTCACCACCGAAATGCCGACCTGCGAATACAACTGGTCGCGCGGCAAGGTGCATGACATTGCCTACCTGGGTGGTCACTCGGTGTTCTACGTGCAATTGCCAAGCGGCAAGGTCGTGCAGTCGTTTGTGGCCAACGCCGAACGCCGTGGCGCGCGCCCAACCTGGGGCGACGAAGTGTACGTCTGGTGGGAAGACGACAGCGGGGTCGCGTTGCGCTCATGAGCATTCGAAGACTAAAAAGGCTGATGCCTACGGGC
>NZ_JBBNAH010000147.1:0-1692 GCF_037994325.1 Pseudomonas sp. | reverse complement strand
AGTTTTTGCTTCAACAGTTCATTAACCTGCTGCGGGTTGGCTTTACCTTTGGAAGCCTTCATCGCCTGGCCGACAAAGAAGCCAAACATCTTGCCGCGCTTGGCTTCATCGGCGGCGCGGTACTGTTCAACTTGCTCTGCATTGGCGGCGAGCATTTCATCCAATACGGCGGAAATTGCGCCGCTGTCGGTGACTTGCTTAAGGCCTTTGGCTTCGATGATTTCATCGGCGCTGCCTTCGCCGTTGGCCATCGCCTCGAACACCATCTTGGCGATCTTGCCGGAGATGGTGTTGTCGGTGATGCGCTTGAGCATGCCGCCCAATTGCTCGGCGCTAACCGGCGAGGCGTCGATTTCTAGGCCTTGTTTGTTGAGCAAGCTGCCCAACTCCACCATCACCCAGTTGGCCGCCAGCTTGGCGTCGCCGCTGATGTTCACCACCTGCTCAAAGTAGTCGGCCTGTTCGCGGCTGGAGGCCAGCACGCTGGCGTCGTAAGCGGACAAGCCAAACTGCGCCTGGAAGCGCTCGCGTTTTTGCGGCGGCAGCTCCGGCAAGGTGGCGCGGGTGGTAACCAAAAAGGCGTCGTCGATGATCACCGGCAGCAGGTCAGGGTCGGGGAAGTAACGGTAGTCGTTGGCTTCCTCTTTGCTGCGCATGGCACGGGTTTCGTCTTTGTTCGGGTCGTACAGACGGGTTTGCTGAATGACCTTGCCGCCGTCTTCGATCAGTTCGATCTGGCGCTGCACTTCGCTGTTGATCGCCTTCTCGATAAAGCGGAACGAGTTGACGTTTTTGATCTCGCAGCGGGTGCCAAATTCGGCTTGGCCTTTCGGGCGGATCGATACGTTGCAGTCGCAGCGCAGTGAGCCTTCAGCCATGTTGCCGTCGCAAATGCCCAGGTAGCGCACCAACGCATGGATGGCTTTGACATAGGCCACGGCTTCTTTGGCGCTGCGCATGTCCGGCTCAGAGACGATCTCCAACAGCGGGGTGCCGGCGCGGTTAAGGTCTACACCGGTCATGCCGCTGTAGTCTTCGTGCAGGCTTTTGCCAGCGTCTTCTTCCAAGTGTGCGCGAGTGATGCCGACGCGTTTGACCGTGCCGTCTTCCAGGGTGATGTCCAGGTGGCCCTTGCCCACAATCGGCAGTTCCATCTGGCTGATCTGATAGCCCTTGGGTAGGTCGGGGTAGAAGTAGTTTTTCCGCGCAAACACGTTGTGCTGACCAATCTCAGCATCAATCGCCAGGCCGAATTTCACCGCCATACGCACGGCTTCTTCGTTGAGTACCGGCAGTACGCCCGGCATACCCAGGTCGATCAGGCTGGCCTGGGTGTTGGGCGCTTGACCAAAGGTGGTGGCGCTGCCGCTGAAAATTTTCGATTGGGTGGCGAGCTGGGTGTGAATCTCCAGGCCAATTACAACTTCCCATTGCATGGTGTTTCTCCTCAGAAGCCTGCTGGTGTGCGCGTGTGCCAGTCAGTGGTGAGCTGATACTGGTGAGCGACGTTGAGCAGGCGACCTTCCTGGAAGTAGGGCGCGAGCAGTTGTACGCCAACCGGCAAACCATCGACGAAACCCGCCGGCATGGAAATGCCCGGCAGGCCAGCGAGGTTGGCGGTGATGGTGTAGACGTCTTCGAGGTAAGCGGCGACCGGGTCGTTGTTTTTGGTGCCGATCTTCCAGGCCGGGT
>NZ_JBBNAH010000146.1:0-15176 GCF_037994325.1 Pseudomonas sp. | reverse complement strand
AGGCGATGCGGTGATTATCGGTAGCGTGGCCGCGCAACATATCTACGGTTTGCGTTTTCGCGTGCTGTGGCCACTGTGCGCCGGACGCGTGTTTGTGCGCCGTGCCCAACCGTTCCCCGAAGACTTGCAACGCTGGAGCCTGCAACAGGCCAACTTCGCCTGGATCGCCAGCCCGGCGCTGCTTAAGCGCATGGGCGAGAACCTCGACTGGCAGGCCTTGGGCCGTGTGCGCCGGGTGTTTTCTTCCGGCGGCGCGCTGCCAGCGGAAACCGCCGCGCAGTTGGGCGAGTTGCTTGGCCAAGTGCCGACGGAGATTTTCGGCAGCTCGGAAACCGGCGGTATCGCGTGGCGTCAGGGTGGTTCGCTATGGCAGCCGTTTGCCGATGTGCAGCTCGGGCTAAATGACCAGGGCGCGCTGTTTATCCGCTCGCCCTATCTACCTGCTGACTACACCGAGCAGACCGCCGATGGCGCGAATCTGCTGGCCGATGGCCGCTTTGAATTGCTCGGACGCCTGGACCGCATCGTTAAGCTGGAAGAAAACCGTATCTCCCTGCCCATGCTTGAGCAGGCCCTGGCCCAGCACCCGTGGGTGGCCGATGCGCGCTTTGGCGTGGTGCAAGACAAACGCGCCTACCTCGGCGCCTTGGTCGCCCTCAATGAGGCGGGCCTGCATGCGCTGCGCAATCAAGGGCGACGCACCGTCACCGACAGCCTGCGCCAGCACCTGAGCCCGCACTGCATTGCCCTGGCCCTGCCGCGCCGTTGGCGTCTGGTGCGTCACCTGCCGCTCAACGCCCAAGGCAAACTGCCGCAAGCGCTGCTGGAACAGGTGCTTTACGCGCCACGCACCTTGCTGCCGGAAGTGGTTAGCCAGGTGCAGACCGATGGCGAGTGGGCCCTGGAGTTGGACGTGCCATTGGACCTCGCGCACTTTAGCGGCCACTTCCCGAAAACGCCGATTCTGCCTGGCGTGGTGCAAGTTGATTGGGCGCAAACCCTGGCCCGTAATCTGATGAAACTGCCGCCACGCTTTGCCGGCATGGAAGTGCTGAAGTTCCAGCAACTGGCCCGTCCTGGCGACCGTTTGCAGCTGCATCTGCGCTTTGACGCCGAACGCGGCAAGTTGTATTTCAGCTACCGCAATGGCGAGGCCGCGTGCTCGTCGGGGCGCATTTTGTTGCAGGCGGCGGTGGCCCATGGCTGAGGTCTTTAAGCCCTGCGCGGTGATCCCGGTGTACAACCACGAGCACGCCTTGCCGGCGGTGGTCGATGCGTTGCGCGCTACCGGTTTGCCCTGCGTATTGGTCAACGATGCGTCGAGTCCGGCATGCACCGTGGTGATCGACCAGCTCGGGGAAAGCGGCGACACCTATGTGGTGCACTTGCCCGTCAACCAGGGCAAAGGCGGCGCGGTGATGGCCGGGCTAAGGGAAGCGGCGAAACAAGGCTTTAGCCATGCCCTGCAAGTGGACGCCGATGGCCAGCATGACCTGAGCAATGTGCCGGCGTTTTTGCAGTGCTCGCGCGCGCAACCGCACACCCTGATTTGCGGCTACCCCGAGTACGACCACAGCGTGCCCAAGGGCCGCTTGTATGCGCGTTACCTCACCCATGTGTGGGTGTGGATAAACAGCCTGTCGCTGCAAATCCGCGATTCCATGTGCGGCTTTCGGGTGTACCCGCTGGCGCCCACATTGGCGTTGATAAACACGGTGGATATCGGCAAGCGCATGGACTTTGACGTGGAAATTCTGGTGCGCCTGAGCTGGCGTAATCAGGCCATGCAGTGGCTGCCGGTAAAGGTGCTCTACCCGCAAGACGGCCTGTCGCATTTCCGCCTGTTTCTGGACAACGCGCTGATCTCAAAAATGCACGCCAAGCTGTTCTTCGGCATGCTCTGGCGCTCGCCCGCCATCCTCTTCAAACGGTGGTGGCGATGAGCAACAGCGGGCATTGGGCCAAGCACAACGAGCGCGGCAGTTACCTGCTGATGAGCTTTACCGCCTGGCTGGCGCGCACCCTCGGCCGGCGTGTTTTAAGCCCGCTGCTGCACCTGATCGTTCTGTATTTTTATGTCGCCGGCGGCACCGCCCGCCGCAGCGTGCACGAGTACCAACAACGCCTGGCCACCTGGAGCGGCCGCGCGGAACTGGCGCCCACACGCCGCTCGGTATTTGCGCAATTTATGGCCTTTGCCGACACCCTGCTGGACAAGCTCGATGTGTGGAATGGCCGCCTGGGCCTTGAACAAGTCACCCTCAATGACGCCGCCGATCTGCGCGGCAAATTGCACCGCGAGCAGCGCGGGCAAATGCTCGTGGGCGCGCACCTGGGCAACCTTGAGGTGTGCCGCGCCTTGGCCGAGCTGGGCGAAAAAGTGCAGATGAATGTGCTGGTGCATACCAAGCACGCCGAGCAATTTAACCGCCTGCTGAACCAGGCCGGCGCCGCCCATTTACGCCTGATTCAAGTCAGCGAGTTGGACGCTGGCATCATGCTGCAACTCAGCCAGCGCCTGGAGCGCGGCGAGTGGTTGGCGATTGCCGGCGACCGCGTGCCGCTGCACGGTGCCCGCCGCGCGCGGGTAAATTTTCTCGGCCAGCCGGCGGATCTGCCGCAAGGCCCTTGGCTGCTGGCCGGGTTGTTGCAATGCCCAATCAATTTGCTGTTCTGCCTGAAAATCAACGGCCGTTACCAGGTCACTTTGGAGCCGTTTGCCGAGCGCATCGAGTGGCGCCGCAGTGACCGCGAACAGGTGATTCAACAGCACGCCCAACGTTACGCCGAGCGCCTGCAGCACTACTGCCTGCAAGCGCCCACGCAATGGTTCAACTTCTTCCCTTTCTGGACTCACCATGACTAACACGCACGCCTCCACCGTGGTGTTCGGCGCCCAACCGCTTAGCATCGAGCAAGTGGTCAGCCTGGCCGAACAGAGCAGCCCCACCGCCCTGCAAAGCGACGCGGCGTTTCGCCAGCGGATTGCCAAAGGTGCGCAGTTCCTCGACTCGCTGCTGGACAAAGAAGGCGTGATCTATGGCGTGACCACCGGCTACGGCGACTCCTGCGTCGTGGCCGTGCCGTTGGAGCATGTGGAAGCGCTGCCCCAGCACTTGTTCACCTTTCATGGTTGCGGCCTGGGCAAATTGCTTGACCCGGTGGCGACCCGCGCGGTGCTCGCCGCCCGTTTGCAGTCGCTGTGCCAGGGGGTTTCCGGTGTACGCGTGGAACTGCTGGAACGCCTGCAAGCCTTCCTCGACCACGACGTATTGCCGCTGATTCCGGAAGAAGGTTCGGTGGGCGCCAGCGGCGACCTCACCCCACTCTCCTACGTCGCCGCCACCCTCACCGGAGTGCGTGACGTGCTGTACAAAGGTGAAGTGCGTAGCGCTGCCGATGTGCATGCCGAGCTCGATTGGCAGCCGCTGACCCTGCGCCCGAAAGAAGCCCTGGCCTTGATGAATGGCACCGCAGTGATGACTGGCCTGGCGTGCCTGGCCTATTCGCGCGCCGACTACCTGCTGCAGCTGGCCACGCGTATCACCGCGCTCAACGTCGTCGCCCTGCAAGGCAACCCCGAGCACTTTGACGAGCGCCTGTTCGCCGCCAAACCGCACCCAGGGCAGAACCAGGTCGCGGCGTGGATTCGTCAAGACTTGGCCATCAACGCCCCGACTGCGCCGCTGCATCGCCTGCAAGACCGCTACTCGCTGCGCTGCGCCCCCCATGTGCTCGGCGTATTGGCCGACAGCCTGGGCTGGCTGCGCCAGTTCATCGAAATTGAACTGAACAGCGCCAACGACAACCCGATTATCGACGCCGAAGCCGAGCGCGTGCTGCACGGCGGCCACTTCTACGGCGGGCATATCGCCTTTGCCATGGACGGTTTGAAAAACCTCGTCGCCAACGTCGCCGACCTGCTCGACCGCCAGCTCGCCCTGCTGGTCGACACCCGCTACAACCATGGTCTGCCGAGCAACCTGTCCGGCGCCCCGGCCCATACGGCAATGATCAACCATGGCTTTAAAGCCGTGCAGATCGGCGCCAGCGCTTGGACCGCCGAGGCACTGAAAAACAGCATGCCGGCCAGCGTGTTCTCGCGCTCCACCGAATGCCATAACCAAGACAAAGTCAGCATGGGCACCATCGCCGCCCGCGACGCCCTGCGCAGCCTGGAACTGACCGAACAGGTTGCTGCCGCGACCTTGATCGCCGCTAACCAGGGCGTCTACCTGCGCGGCCTGGAAGCCGAAGCTCGCGCGTTGCCGCAACCCTTGGCCGACATGCACCAGCAACTGAGCGAAGACTTCCCGCCGGTGATCGAAGACCGCGCCCTGGAACGCGAACTGCGCCTATGCCTGACCCGCATCCGCGCCCGCCACTGGAGCCTGTATGCCTAAGCCAATTGCGGGTGCGCACAGCACACCCTGCGGCCGGACCGCATTTGCTCTTGTAGGGTGGGCTGCGCGCACCAAACGGAGTAACGCCCATGCGCGGTAATGGGGTAATCCAGGCTGAGGTGGAAATCCTCGTGCCGTTCTTTGACGTCGACATGATGGAAGTGGTCTGGCACGGCCACTACGTCAAGTACCTCGAGGTGGCGCGCTGCGCCCTGCTGGACAAAGTCGACCATAACTACGCGCAGATGCGCGATGCCGGTTACGCCTGGCCCATCATTGATATGCAGCTGCGCTATATGCGCGGCGCCAAGTTTGGTCAGCGCCTGACCGTGCGCGCCGACTTGGTGGAATGGGAGAACCGCCTGAAGATCAATTACCTGATTACCGATGCAGTAACGGGCGAGCGCATGACCCGCGCCAGCACCGTGCAGGTAGCGGTGGAAATCGCCAGCCTGGAAATGCAGCTGGCTTCGCCCCAGGTGTTTGTGGCCGCGATTGAGCGGGCAATCGCATGAAGCGTTTAGCCGCACTGGTCTTGACCCTACTGCTGGCACCATTTGCCCAGGCCTTTGACCTCGACCAACTGGCAGCGCAGTTGAGCAAGCCGGCCGTGGTACGCGGCCCGTTTATTCAGGAAAAACACCTGCGCGCCCTGCCCAAGCCGCTGACCAGCACCGGTCAATTTGTGCTGAGCAAAGACCTGGGCCTGCTGTGGTTGTTGGAAAAGCCATTGCAACAGAGCTACCGCATCGACGGTGCGGGCATTGCCAAACGCACACCTCAAGGCTGGCAGCCGGTGGCGCAACAAAGCGCCAGCGCCCAGCAGAACCGCTTGTTTCTCGCTGTGCTCAAGGGCGATAGCAGCGGCCTGCGTCAGGACTTCGATTTAAGCCTGTCCGGCGCCGCCGATAACTGGACCCTCGACCTCACGCCAAAAAGCCTGCTGCTCAAACAGATTTTCAGCGCCATCCAGATTCAAGGCGGCGCCTTGGTGCAGCGCATTGAACTTCGCGAAACCCAGGGCGACAGCACGTTGCTGCGCCTAAGCGACAGCAAAGCCGATGGCCAACTCAGTGACACGGACCGTCATGCTTTCGCGGATTGAGCACTGGGGCCCACGGCTCTTTACCGTCGCCTTGGTGGCCTTGTTGGCGCTCACCGCCTGGCAATGGCGCGCGGGCGCACCGATTTCCGCCAACCTGTTGGAACTGGTGCCCAGCGACACGCCAGACCTGCTGGAACAGCGCGCGGAAAAAATTATTCAGGAACCGCTCAATCGCGAGTTGGTGGTGCTGATCAGCTTTGCCGATCGGCAACAAGCACTAAGCCAAGCCGCCGTTATCGGCTCCCAGTGGCAGCAAGAAAAACTGTTTGAAAAGGTCCAGTGGCAGGTCGCCTACGACCTGCCCGCCTTACGCCAACAATTGCTCGATAGTCGCCTGGCGCTGCTTGGCACAGCCGATCGCCAGTTGTTGCAGCAAGACCCAAAGGCCTTTATTGAACGCCGCGTACAAGACCTGTTCGACCCCTTTCGCAGCCAAGGCCTGATCAGCACCGAGCAGGATTGGTTGGGCCTGGGCGCATTGATCGAAAAAAACCTGCCGCGTGGGCACAACGTGCAGGTCGACCTCGGCGGCGCGCTGTTGGCCGAGAGCGAAGGCAAAACCTGGGCACTGCTACGCGCGCGCACCAGCGGCGATGCCTTTGACGGCAATCTGCCGTTAACCGTGGAAAACCTGGTGGCCAAGGCGCGCCAGGACATTGAAGCGCAGGGCGGCGAACTGCTCGCCACCAGCGGCCTGCTGTACTCGGCGCACGGCCAACGCCAGGCTACGTCTGAAATCAGTGTGATGGGCAGTATTTCCAGCGCTGGCGCCTTGCTGCTGATGCTGATCGCCTTTCGCCGTATGCGCGTGTTGCTGGCCCTGCTGCCAGCCGCCATTGGCGTGCTCGCCGGGCTGACGGCCACGGTCGCCGTATTCGGCAACATCCATGTGCTGACCCTGGTGCTGGGCGCCAGCCTGATTGGCGTGGCCATCGATTACCCGCTGCACCTGCTATCGAAAAGCTGGACCCTGCAACCGTGGAATAGCTGGAACGCCCTGCGCGCTACCTTTCTCGGTTTGACCCTGGGCCTGGCCACCAATGTGATTGGTTACCTGGCGTTGGCTTTCACGCCATTCCCAGCCTTGAGCCAGGTGGCGATTTTCTCCTCCGCCGGTTTGCTCGGTTCCTACCTGTGCGCGGTATGCCTGCTGCCGGCGTTGCTCGGCAAGGTGCAGATCGTGCCGTGGGCCAAACCCTATGGCCTGGCCACACGTTTGCTGGCCTGGCGCAGCGCACTGCTCAAGCGCATCGGCACACCGTGGTTGCTGCTGATCTTTCTGGCCTTTTGTGTGGCCGGAGTACTGCAACTGTCGCGCAAAGATGACTTGCGCCAGTGGGCCAGTACGCCGCCTGCACTGCTGCAACAGTCGCAGGCCATCAGCAAAATCATCGGCTTTCAGCCCACCAGCCAGTTTTACCTGGTGCGCGGCAAAGACGAAGAGCAGTTGTTACAGCGCCAGCAGGTGCTTAGCCAACGCCTGGATAAACTGATCGCCGCCGGCACGCTGAAAAGCTATATGGCCTTGAGCCAACTGGTCGCGCCGGCTTCCGAACAGGACAGCCTGCGCGCGTCCTTAGGCCGCTTGCCGGCCGCCAGCGAAGCCTTGCAGGCGCTTGGCGTTACCCCGCAAATGCTTGACGAAGAAGTGCGCCAATTACAGGCGCTGCCTAACCGCACGATTGAACAAAGCCTGGCGGGCACCCTTGGCGAACCCTGGCGCAGTTTGTGGCTGGGCGATGCGGGTAACGGCGAGGTCGCCGGCATGATCAGCTTGCAAGGCCTAAGCGACGCCGAGCTATTGGCCGCGCAGGCCGATGGCGTGCCCGGAGTAAAACTGGTGGACCGTTTGGGCCAGTTGAACCGCTTGTTCGCCGCCACCCAAGTAAGCGCCGCCGAACTGAAGTTGGCCTCGTGTTTGCTGATTTTTTTCCTGCTCTGTCTGCCCTTCGGCGCCAAAGGTGCAGCGCGGGTACTGGCCATTTCCTTGCTGGCGGCGTTGGCGAGTATGGCTAGCCTCGGTTGGCTGGGGCAGCCGCTGACCTTGTTCAGTCTGTTTGGCTTGCTCTTGGTCACGGCCATTGGTGTGGATTACGCCATCATCATGCGCGAACGGGTGGGCGGCGCTGCCACCAGCCTGCTCGGCACCTTGCTGTCGGCGCTGACGACCTGGCTGTCATTTGGTCTGTTAGCGCTTTCCAGCACGCCAGCAGTGAGTAACTTTGGCCTGACCATCAGTATCGGTCTGACGTTTAGTTTTCTGTTATCGCCCTGGGCGGGCGATGCGCACAGCGCAGAAAACATAGAAGGAGAACACGCGTGAACGTGATTGGATTTTGGTTGGTGGCCCTGGCCGTGTATGGCCTGGTGGCCTTGATCGGGCGACAGCGGATTATTCCTATTGTTGGCCAGTTGTTGGTGGCCAGCCTGGCCATTCCGGCACTGCTGCTGTACGGCGTAGAGCCGCACCTGCAATTGAGCGCCAAAGAGTTGCTGGCGCCGACCTGGCTGAGCCTGCTGTACAACCTCAGTTTCGCTCTGCTGCTGGGTTATATCCTCAGCGATGTAGTGGACCTGGAACTGAGCCCCGCCAGTCTGAAAATCGCCTTGCCGAGTTTTCTCGTGCCGCTGCTGGCTGGCCTCGCGGCAGCACTGTGGATACTGCCCGGTGAGCGCAGTTGGCTAAGCGCAATCGGCATTGGCTTGCTGTTTTCCATCACGGCCATTCCGGTGTTGTTTCTCTACCTGCAAAACATCCAGTACCCGCCTGAGGGCATCAAACGCCTGCTGCACGCCGCGATTCTGATGGACCTGATGTGCTGGAGCCTGTTTGGCCTGGCACAAGGTACGGCCGACCCGCACACCTTGCTGTGGCCGGTACTTGCCGCCGGACTACCGCTGCTGTTGCACAAGCTGTTACGCCTGCGCCATGCGCTGTTTTACAGCCTGCCGTTCTTTGCCCTGATGCTCACCTTCCAGCAGCTCAAGCTCAACGGTTTGGTATTTGGCATCGGCTATATGCTCTGCCTGGCCTGGCTGAAACAGCCCTTTGTGCTGCCGCTGCCAGCGCGCCCGTGGAAGCTATTGCTCAACGGCCTGGCGATTCCGCTGATTCTCACCTGCGGTGTGTTGCGCGTGGATTTCCACGGCATCGGCGACAGCTATTCCTGGCTCAACCTCGGCGCCCTGTTGCTGCTGCCAGTGGTTAGCAAAATGTTTGGCAGCTGGCTGGGCCTGCACTGGGCCATGCCTGCCGCCAGCAACCGGCTGAAATGGTCGGAAAGTGTGCTGCTTAATATCCGTGGCCTGACCGAAGTGGTGTTCCTCAATCTGTTGCTGCAACTGCAACTGATCGACGCCCTGACCTATTTCAGCCTGCTGCTGATGAGCCTGTTTTCTACCCTGCTGCCAGCTTTGCTGGCGGTGGGCAAACCCCGTCTTACTTCGCAACAGTCCGCCACAAGGAGTCCCCATGGTGTCGCTTGAATTGGAACAGCGCCGCGTACTGGTCATCGGTGCAGGCCCATCGGGCGCCATCGCCGCCGCCCTGCTGAAACGCAAAGGGCACGACGTGTTGATCATCGAACGTCAGCAGTTCCCGCGCTTCTCCATTGGCGAAAGCCTGCTCAGCCACTGCCTGGACTTTGTTGAAGAAGCGGGCATGCTCGAAGCGGTAGAAGCCGCCGGCTTTCAGCGTAAAAACGGCGCAGCGTTTGCCTGGGGCGAGCGCCGTACGCACTTCGATTTCCGCGAAAAATTCACCGAAGGCAAGGGTTGGACCTTCCAGGTACAACGCGCCACCTTCGATAAACTGCTGGCCGACCAGGCCGAATTGCAGGGCGTGGAAATTCGCTACGAAGAAGAAATTATCGCCACCGATTTCAGCGGCAAACCGACCGCCACTGTGCGCCGCCTGGACGGCAGCGAGTACCGCGTAGAAGCCGACTTTGTTCTTGATGCCAGCGGCTATGGCCGGGTGCTGCCACGCCTGCTCGACCTGGAAGCGCCATCGGCCTTCCCGGTACGCCAAGCGCTGTTTACCCATATTGAAGACCGCATTGACGATGCGGCGTTTGACCGCGAGAAGATTCTGGTCACCACGCACCCAGCCATGCGTGATGTGTGGTTCTGGCTGATCCCGTTCAGCAACGGCCGCTGCTCCATGGGCGTGGTTGCCTCGGCTGAGCGCTACCAGGGCCGCCCGGAAGAGATGGAAGCCGCCCTGCGCAGTTTTATCGCCGAGACGCCAAGCCTGGGCAACCTGATTAAAAACGCCCAATGGGACACCCCGGTACGCAGCCTTGGCGGTTATTCGGCCAACGTTAAAACCCTGCACGGCCAGGGCTTTGCCTTGCTCGGCAACGCGGCGGAATTCCTCGACCCGGTGTTCTCTTCCGGCGTCACCATTGCCATGCGCTCGGCCAGCATGGCGGCCAATCTGCTCGACCGTCAGCTCAATGGCGAAAGTGTGGACTGGCAAACCGAGTTTGCCGTACCGCTGAAACGTGGCGTTGATGCCTTCCGCGCGTATGTAGAAGGCTGGTACGACGAAAGCTTCCAGGATGTGATCTACCACGAGAACGCCTCGCCGGAGATCCGCCGCATGATCAGCTCGATTCTCGCCGGCTACGCCTGGGACCTGAAAAACCCCTACGTCGCCGAGCCCAAGCGCCGCCTGCGGGTGCTGGCCGAGCTGTGCGCCACTTCGTGATTTGCTAGGAAAGGATGTCCATGAACGCACCGATGCCCCCCGTGCCGCATAACCCGGCAGGCCATAAGTACGTCGAGGAAACCCGCTTCGGCTTCTGGTTTCTGCAAAGCCATGTGTGGCAACACCATGTGCTGCGCGTGGCAATCAATGACCTGAAACAGTTGCTCGGCCAGCCGTTGCCTGAGGGCGCGGTGCTACTGGATGCCGGCTGCGGTCAGGGCAAGTCCTTTCGCTTGTTGCACAACGCCTTTGCGCCCGCGCAACTGCTGGGGCTGGACGCCGACCCGCATAGCCTGGAAATGAGCCAGGCCGAGGCCGAGCGCGAAGGTTTGCCGGTGCACTTGCTCAGCAGCGACTGCGCGGCAATTCAATTGGCTGATGCCAGCGTCGACGTCATTTTCTGCCACCAGACCTTCCATCACTTGGTCGAGCAGGAGCAGGCGCTGGCCGAGTTTTGGCGCGTGTTAAAACCGGGCGGCTGGCTGCTGTTTGCCGAGTCGACGCAGTTTTATATCGACACCTGGGTAATCCGCTGGCTGTTCCGCCACCCCATGCATGTGCAACGCACGGCCGAGCAGTATCTCGAGATGTTGCGCCAGCAGGGCTTTGAGTTTGGCCCACAGAATGTCTCCTACCCGTACCTCTGGTGGAGCCGTTCCAAAGACTTTGGTTTGCTCGAACGCTGGAAGTTGGTTAAAGCCAAACCGGTGGGCCAGCGTAATGAAACCCTGGTTAACGCGGCCGTGCGTAAACCGTTGAGCGCGAGCTGATGCGTCGTCTGCTGCCGCTATTTTTGCTGCTCGTGCTGAGTGCCTGCGCCCAGCACACGCCGCTGCCCGAGACGCCGCCCACGCTGCAACTGCCACTGCAATTGCATGTGCAGCGCGAGCAGGCCGGGCAAACTCAAGATTGGCTACTGGTCATACAGCAGGAAGGCGCGGCGCTGCGTTGGTCGCTGATGGACCCCATGGGCATTCCCGTGGCCCGACAACTGCTGACCGCCCAGCAATGGCAGAATGACGGCCTGCTGCCGCCCAACCCCGAGGCGCGCGAACTGTTCGCCGCCTTGCTGTTCGCCTTGACCCCAGCTGAGCAAGTGCCGGCACATTACCCCGGCGCCTACTGGCAGCAGCATGGCGCGCAACGTTGGTTACGTGATGGCGACGAAACCCGTTGGCAGGTGATCTACCAACAGCCAGAGAACTTTCAGCTTAAAACCCAAGCGGCTGACTACCGCGTCGAGATGTTGCCATGACTGCCTACCTCAATGCCCTGGGCCTGCTGTGCGCCCTGGGCAACGACAAACATCAGGTTAGCGAGCGTCTGTTTGCTGGCGATACCAGCGGCATGCAGGTGCAAGCCGGCTGGGTGCCTGGGCGTCTGTTGCCCGTGGGCGCCGTACAGGCCCAATTGCCACCGCTGGCGGCCATGAGTACCGCCCAGGCCACCCGCAACAATCAGTTGCTGCTGGCGGCGGCGCAGCAGATCGACGCCGATATCCAGCAGGCCATTGCCGGCTACGGCCGCACGCGCATCGGCATTGTGCTGGGCACCAGTACCTCCGGCATCGATGAAGCCACCCAAGGAATAGCGCGTTTTCTGCACAGCGGCGAATTCCCGGCCAGCTACAACTACGGCCAACAGGAACTGGCAGCGCCGGCTGAATTTCTCGCCGCGCAGCTCAACCTCGCCGGCCCCACCTATGTGATTTCCACCGCCTGCACCTCCAGCGCCCGTGCCCTGCTGAGCGCGCGGCGTTTGCTTGACAGCGGGTTATGCGATGCGGTGCTGTGTGGCGGTGTCGACTCGCTGTGCCAGTTGACCCTTAACGGTTTTGGCTCGCTGGAAGCGCTGTCGGATGAACGCTGCAAGCCGTTTTCGGCCAACCGTACCGGTATCAATATCGGTGAAGCCGCCGTGCTCTTCCTGATGAGTAAAGAACCTGCGCCAATTGCCTTGCTAGGCGCCGCCGCCAACTCCGACGCCCACCATATTTCCGCACCCGACCCTGAAGGCCGCGGCGCCGAACAGGTGATGCGCCTAGCGCTGGCGCACGCTGGACTGCAAGCCACCGATATCAGCTACCTAAACCTGCACGGCACCGCCACCCAGCATAACGACGCCATGGAAAGCCTGGCCGTCGCTGCGGTGTTTCCTGAAGGTGTGCCCTGCTCATCAAGCAAGGCCATGACCGGTCATACCCTCGGCGCTGCCGGCGCACTGGAAGCGGCGTTCTGCTGGCTAAGCCTCGCAGCCAAGCGCCTGCCGCCCCATGTGTGGGATGGCCAGCGCGATCCACAACTGCCTGCGCTTCATTTGACTGACGCCAACACCCACCTCAACGGCCAAGGCCCGTACCGCATGATGAGCAACTCCTTCGCCTTTGGCGGCAATAACATCAGCCTGATTCTGGGCTCAGCCGCGCCAGGCCAGGTGCACCCATGAATATCTGGCCGATTGCCGAACTGGTGCCCCACGCCGGCGACATGATTCTGGTCGACGAAGTGCTCAGTTACGCCGAAGAAGAAATCACCACCCGTTTGCACATTCGTGCCGGTGGCCTATTTAATCAGGCAGACGGCAGCATGCCGGCCTGGGTCGGCATTGAGTTGATGGCGCAAAGCGTCGCTGCCTACGCCGGCTGCCATGCCCGCGTTGCCGGCCTGCCGGTGGAGCTGGGCTTTTTGCTTGGCACGCGCAATTACCAATGCAATGTCGAGACCTTTCCCTTGGGCGCCGAGTTGCAGATTCACGCCATCCGTTCTCTGCAAGACGACAACGGCATGGGCGTGTTCGAATGCCACCTGACCGGCCCCGGCATTCGTGCCGAAGCGCGCCTTAACGTATTCCGCCCGCCGCACGTGGCCAGCTATTTGGAAGAACCTGCACATGACTGACACCATTCTGGTAACCGGCTCCAGCCGTGGCATCGGCCGCGCCATCGCCCTGCGTCTGGCCCGCGCGGGCTTTGACCTGGTGCTGCATTGCCGCAGCGGCCGCGCCGAAGCCGAAGCCGTGCAGGCAGAGGTTGTTGCGCTCGGCCAACAGGCGCGCATTCTGCAGTTTGATGTGGCCGACCGTGCCGCTTGCCGGGAAATTCTCGAGGCCGATGTGGACGCCAACGGCGCTTATTACGGCGTGATCTGCAACGCTGGTCTGACCCGCGACGGCGCCTTTCCAGCGTTGAGCGAAGATGACTGGGACGTGGTGATCCGCACCAACCTCGACGGTTTTTACAACATCCTCCATCCGCTGGTCATGCCGATGGTTCGTCGGCGCAAAGCCGGGCGTATTGTCTGCATCACCTCGGTTTCCGGGCTGATCGGCAACCGTGGCCAGGTCAATTACAGCGCCTCGAAAGCCGGTGTTATTGGCGCGGCGAAGGCCTTGGCCATCGAGCTGGGCAAACGCAAAATCACGGTTAACTGCGTGGCGCCAGGCTTGATCGACACCGCCATGCTGGATGACGATCTGCCGATTGAAGAAATGCTGAAGATGATCCCCGCCCAGCGTATGGGCACCCCGGAAGAAGTGGCTGGCGCGGTTAACTTTTTGATGTCGGACGAAGCGGCCTACATCACCCGCCAGGTAATCGCAGTCAACGGAGGCCTGTGCTGATGAAACGTGTGGTCGTTACCGGCATGGCCGGCATCACATCCCTGGGCAGCGACTGGGCCAGCATTGAAGCGAACTTTATCGCTAACCGCAGCGGTATTCGCCGCATGCATGAGTGGGACCGCTTCGCCGAACTGAACACGCGCCTGGCTGGCCCCGTCGACGATTTCGTGGTGCCGAAAACCTGGAACCGCAAACAGCTGCGCAGCATGGGCCGTGTGTCGCGGCTGGTGGTGCTCGCTGCGGAAAAAGCCCTGGCCAACGCTGGCCTGCTGGGCGATGAGAGCATTCGCGACGGTCGCATGGGGGTGGCCTGCGGCTCGTCCACCGGCAGTACCGAAGAGATCAAAGCCTTCGGCAATATGCTGCTTAACTCGGTGGCCGACGGCCTGAATGCCAACTCCTATATCCGCATGATGCCGCACACCACGGCAGCCAATATCAGCATCTTCTTTGGCCTGAAAGGCCGCCTGATTCCCACCTCCAGCGCCTGCACCAGCGGCAGCCAAGGCATCGGTTATGCCTATGAAGCGATCAAGTTTGGCCGCCTGCCGATGATGCTCGCCGGTGGCGCCGAAGAACTGTGCCCAACCGAAGCCATGGTGTTTGATGCGCTGTACGCCACCAGCCTGAAAAACGATGCACCACACACCTCGCCCCGCCCGTATGACGCTGGCCGCGACGGCCTGGTAATTGGTGAAGGCGCTGGCATGTTGGTGCTGGAAGAACTGGAACACGCCAAGGCCCGTGGCGCGACGATTTACGCCGAGATCGTCGGCTTTGGCTGCAACGCCGATGGCCAGCACGCGACCAAACCGGAACAGGTGACCATGCGCGGGGCCATGGAACTGGCCCTGCAAGATGCCAACCTCGAGCCGCACGCCATTGGCTATGTCAACGGCCATGGCACTGCCACCGAACAAGGCGATATCGCCGAAACCCACGCCACCGCCAGCCTGTTTGGCTCGGGCATGGCCATCAGCTCGCAAAAGAGCTACCTGGGTCACACCTTGGGCGCGTGTGGGGCACTGGAGTCGTGGTTTAGCATCGAAATGCTCAACAGCGACCGCTATATCCATACCCTCAACCTCGACCATATCGACCCGCTGTGCGCCGAGCTCGACTACCTGCGCGGCGAACCGCGGCAGATGAACAATGAGTTCGTTATGAACAACAATTTTGCCTTTGGTGGGGTCAATACCTCACTGATCTTCCGCCGCTGGCACTGATCGGGCACACCGCACTACTACAACCGCCGTCAAGGAGACGACTATGCACTTGAAAAGCCTCACCGCCGCAGCCCTGCTGCTCGCCGCTATCCCAAGCATCAGCCAGGCGCGCG
>NZ_JBBNAH010000145.1:0-1585 GCF_037994325.1 Pseudomonas sp. | reverse complement strand
GCTATGAAGCGCGCTGTACAGAACGCCATGCGTATTGGTGCCAAGGGCATCAAAATCCAAGTGAGCGGTCGTTTGGGCGGCGCAGAAATTGCCCGTACCGAGTGGTATCGTGAAGGTCGTGTGCCGTTGCACACCCTGCGTGCCGATATCGACTATGCCACGTACGAAGCGCACACCACTTACGGTGTGATCGGTGTGAAGGTTTGGATCTTCAAGGGCGAAGTAATCGGTGGTCGCCAAGAAGAACTTAAACCACAAGCACCTGCGCCTCGTAAAAAAGCTGCTAAGTAAGGGGTACGCCAAATGTTGCAACCAAAGCGTACGAAGTTCCGCAAGCAGATGACAGGCCACAACCGTGGTCTGGCGCAACGCGGTAGCAAAGTTAGCTTCGGCGAGTTCGCGCTGAAGTCTGTTGCCCGCGGTCGTCTCACCGCCCGTCAGATTGAGTCCGCTCGTCGTGCTCTGACTCGTCACGTAAAACGTGGCGGGAAAATCTGGATTCGCGTATTCCCCGATAAACCAGTTACCAAGAAGCCTCTCGAAGTGCGGATGGGTAAAGGGAAGGGTAGCGTTGAGTATTGGGTAGCCCAGATCCAGCCAGGCAAAGTCCTGTACGAGATCGAAGGCGTTTCCGAAGAGCTGGCGCGTGAGGCTTTCGCCCTGGCTGCTGCAAAGCTGCCGCTCGCCACCTCCTTTGTTAAGCGGACGGTGATGTGATGAAAGCGAATGAACTTCGTGAAAAATCAGCACAGCAGCTGAACGAGCAACTGCTCGGCCTGCTGCGCGACCAGTTCAATCTGCGTATGCAGAAAGCAACTGGCCAGTTGGGGCAGTCTCACCTGCTCTCGCAAGTTAAGCGCGACATCGCTCGCGTGAAGACTGTGCTCAACCAGCAGGCAGGTAAGTAATCATGGCTGAAGCTGAAAAAACTGTCCGTACGCTGACTGGCCGTGTGGTCAGCGACAAAATGGACAAGACCATCACCGTACTGATCGAGCGTCGCGTTAAGCACCCGATCTACGGTAAATACGTGAAGCGTTCGACCAAATTGCACGCCCACGACGAAACCAACCAATGCCACATCGGCGACAAAGTCACTATTCGTGAAATTCGTCCGATGGCCAAGACCAAAAATTGGGCACTGGTTGAAGTCGTTGAACGCGCAGTGGAAGTCTAAGGACTAGGGGTCGGAGAAATTATATGATTCAGACTCAATCCATGCTCGATGTAGCTGATAACAGCGGCGCTCGTCGTGTTATGTGCATCAAGGTGTTGGGCGGTTCGCATCGTCGTTATGCCGGCATCGGCGACATCATCAAAGTTACCGTTAAGGAAGCAATTCCTCGCGGGAAAGTGAAAAAAGGCCAAGTGATGACTGCTGTTGTAGTCCGCACTCGTCACGGCGTTCGTCGCCCTGATGGCTCGATCATTCGCTTTGATGGCAACGCTGCTGTTCTGCTGAACAACAAGCAAGAGCCGATCGGCACCCGTATCTTTGGGCCAGTGACCCGTGAACTTCGTACTGAGAAGTTCATGAAGATCGTCTCGCTCGCCCCAGAAGTGCTGTAAGGAGATCCGACATGCA
>NZ_JBBNAH010000144.1:0-10871 GCF_037994325.1 Pseudomonas sp. | reverse complement strand
GGGTCGGCATAGGTGTGCAGTTCGCTAAACCCCGCCTTACGCATCATCCCCGCCGACGCAGCATTTTCTTCATGCCGGTCGATGTAGATATCCACCAAACCCTTCTCACCCAAACCCGCCACAGCCTTTTCCAACAAGGTGCTGCCCAACCCCTGCCCGGCCATATCGCGATGGATCACCGCTTCACAGATATAGCCCTGCGGCTCATCAATCCGCGATGTCGGTTGGTGGTCGGCAAAGTAGTGGGTCTGCACATAGCTGACAAAACCGACAATCTGTTCGCCGCGCTGGGCCAGCACCGCTTCTACCGAACCATCGGCGATGCGTTGCAGGTGCGCACGCACCTCGTCTTCGGGCAGGTAGTTCCAGGGGTTGGGACCATGCTCCAGCAACAGCGCGGTCAGTTCAGCGATATCGGCGGCCTGGGCAGAGCGCAGGGTTAGCGTCGCGTCATTCATGCTTAGAGCCCCGCTGTCAGCAGTTCAGGCAGCGCCTCGCCACGTTCGGCGCAGGCGGCGACCTGAGCGATTAACGGCTCCAGCTCGTAGCCCTTGGCCTTGAGCCATTCGGGGTTGTAGTAGCTGGTGGCATAGCGCTCACCGCCGTCGCAGAGCACGGCAACAATGGAGCCGCGCTCGCCAGCGGCGGCCATCTGCCGCCCCACCAGCAACGCGCCGATCAGGTTGGTGCCGCTGGAGCCGCCAACATGCCGGTCCAGGCGCCGTGCCAGGTAATGCATGGCTGCCAGCGATAGCGCGTCCGGCACCTTGCACATGGCGTCGATCACTGAGGGCAGAAACGAAGCCTCCACCCGAGGCCGGCCAATACCTTCGATGCCCGAGCCACAGTCCAGACGCAGGCTGGCATCGCCCGTGCGGTAGTAGTCAAAGAACACCGAACGTTCGGCATCGGCGCAGAGAACACGCGTGGCATGGCGCCGGTAGCGCACGTAGCGGCCAAGGGTCGCCAGGGTGCCGCCAGTACCGGGGCTGGACACCAGCCAGCTCGGTTCAGGGCAGTGCTCAAAGCGCATCTGCTGGAATATCGACTCGGCGATATTGTTGTTGGCGCGCCAGTCGGTGGCCCGTTCGGCGTAGGTGAATTGGTCCATAAAATGCCCGCCGCTCTCCTCGGCCAGGCGCTCGGACTCGGCATAAATCTGCGTCGGGTCTTTGACCAGGTGGCACTGGCCGCCGTAGAACTCGATCTGCGCGATTTTCTCTTTCGAGGTGGTGGCCGGCATCACCGCGATAAATTTCAGGCCCAGCAGTCGGGCGAAATAGGCCTCGGAAATCGCCGTCGAACCGCTGGACGCTTCAATCACTGGTGCCCCTGGTTTTAGCCAACCGTTACAGAGCGCGTAGAGAAACAGCGAACGCGCCAAGCGGTGTTTAAGGCTGCCGGTGGGGTGGCTGGACTCATCTTTGAAATACAGCTCAATGCCTGGCAGGCCGGGTAATGCCAAAGGAATCAGGTGGGTGTCGGCGCTGCGCTGGAAATCCGCCTCGATAATGCGAATGGCCTCGCGGGCCCACGCTCGTGAATCGCTCATGACGTTCCTTTAATCAAGAATGCCGGCGGGCGCCGGTACTACGGGGTCGCGTCGCCATTGGCTCAACCCCACACCAATAAAGACCAAACCGACCGCCAGCAGTTGCCAGGTATTCAGGCGCTCGCCAAGAAACAGCGCGGCCAGCAGCAAGGTGAACACCGGAATCAGATTGGTAAACCCTGAGGCCTGACTGGCCGGTAAACGGCCGACGCCAAAGTTGTAGAGGCCATAGGCGCCGACGGTGACCACAATGCCCAGGTACACCACCGCGCCCCAGCCCTGCGCGCTGACGTGGGTGGGTAGATCGGCACTTACCCAGGCCAACGGCAGAAAAAATAATGAGCCGACAAACGCCTGCAAGGCCGTCAGGGCAAACGCTGAGTAGCGACTGGACAGATGCTTGAGCAACAAGGTGTAGCCGGTGGCGCAGAGCATGGCCAGAAATTCGAAGAAGTTGCCCAGCAGCGGCGCGGGCGCGTGAACGTCAGCCTCCCCCGCCAGGCTTAGCCAGACGGCGCCAACCACGGCCAATAAAAAGCCTGCCAAGGTGGTGCGGGTAATGCGCTCGCGTAGCGTCAGGTAGGCGCCAACCGCCACCAGCAAAGGCAACAGCGCGGTGATCATACCGGCTTGCGAGGCACTGGTACGTTGCAGCGCCAAGGCTTCAAAAATGAAATACAGACAGGGCTCGCAGGCGGCCAGACCGAGCAGGTACTTCCAATCGCCAGGGCGGTACTCGATACGGCCACGCCAACGCCAGGCCAGCAGAAATACAACGCTGCCCAAGCCCATACGACCAAAGATCACCCACATCGGCGGTATTTCGCTAAAGGCCACTTTCAAGGCAATAAACGAACTTCCCCACAAGGCCATGGCAACCACCAGACACCCCCAGGCAAACGCCTGGCCTTCACGCTGCTGCACAGCCACCTCCTATTTATTCTGAGCGGCAGTATAGGAATGGCGCGGCGGGCCGCCCAGTTACAGTGGTGGGGAGATAGGTGGGGGAACTGTTTTCAGATCGCACGGCATGCGCCCGTAGGGTGTGCTGTGCGCGCCAGGCGGTTACCACGTATACGCCGTGGTGCGCACAGCACACCCTACACGAGCAACAGCATCGCGGTTTAGGGATGCAGACGATTAAGCCCTGGCGGCAAGCCATTGCTGTCGACCGGCAACCACGGCCCGTTGGCGTAGCTGGCCCAGGTCCAGCCGTTGTTCCAGCGGTAGTAGGTGCGTTCGCGGTAGTACAGGCCAGGCACTTGATCGAGCACGTACACGCCCAGCTTGGTATCCCAGTAGCTGCTTACGCCCGGTGGCGGGGCGAAGTGCGGGTGGGCTTTCATCCGCGTAGTAGCTGGCGCCGGGATGGGCAGCGGCGCGCTTTTCGGTTGCTGGGTGGAGCGTTGCGGAGTGTCCGGTGTGGTGCTGGGTGGAAGCGGGAACGGCTGCGGTGTCGGTTGTTGGGTTACCGACGGCGTGGTACAGCCGGCTAGCACCAGAAGCATTACCGCTGCGGCGCCACGCGCCGTGCCCACTTTAATTGTCATTGTGCCTGTCCGTCTGCCGTATCAATGGTCAGCAGTTGCTGATCCGTGCTGGTACTGGCCAAGGGCTGGCTGCGACCAATCCACTCGCCCGCCTTGGCATTGCCTGCCCGCGAGATGCGAGCTTGCAGTATGACCTGAGGGAAGTTGGAGAGTTTCAGTTGCGGCATCATCGCGTCGCTGTCGGCCAGGGTTACTTCGGCCGGCAGGTCGGCGACGGTCAGACGTTTTACCGCCAGCGGCATCGGCGGGCCAGAAGCGGCGCGGGCGAAAACAAACAGGCTGTCACCCGGCTGCACTTTGCTTTGCAGTTCTGGCGCCAGTTGCACGCGTACTTTCAATACCGCGCCGGTCTCAGTAGCGGCCGGTTGGGCTGGCTGTTCGGCCACTTGCTGATCGGCTGGTAGTTGCTCACGGGCGCGGGCAATACCACCTTCGATGGCGCTGCGCGAAGGGTCATCGGCCGGCAGCAATTTGGCCAGACGGCCCCAATAGGTCACCGCGTCCTGGAAGCGTTTGTCTTCAAAAGCGGCAATGCCGAGCAAGCCCAGGCTGGTGACTTCATCGGGGTTGGCTTTTAGTGCTTCGTCGGTCAGCCCTTGCAGCTCGGCAGACCATTTTTTGTCGCTGCCAAAGTACTTGGCCTGGGCCAATTGCCCGAGCAATTCCGGCTGGCGCCCAGCAATTTTAATGGCGCGTTCAAAGGCGTTGGCGGCATCGGCCGGGCGCTCTTGGGTCATATAGGTACGACCGAGGTAGTACCAGGCTTCGGCGGAATCCGGCTCGGCTTTAACGGCCAGTTCCAGGCGCGCGGTCATTTCTTCGATGGTGCGCGGTGCCTGAGTGGATTCCTGGGCGAGCTGGACCTTTTCCAGCGAGCCCCAATGCCAATACATGCCCAGCGCCAGCACCGGCACCAGCACGGCAGCGGCAACCGGAATCCATTTACCCAGCTTGGATGTGCGGCCGTTGTCAGCGCCTTCGGTGTCTGCCAACAGTTCGCGCGCCGCTTCGGCCTTGGCCACTTGCAACTGCTCGTCGGTCAGGGTGCCGGCTTGTTGTTGCGCTTGCAGTTCGCCCACGCGCTCTTGATACAGCGCCACGTTTAATGCAGTGCGGTCTTCTTCACGCTGGGCGCGGCGACCACGCAATACGGGGATCAACAGAAATGCCAAGGCCACCAGCAACAGCAGGCCGGCAGCGAGCCAGAATTCGATCATTGGAGAGGTTTATCCGCAGCCACAGAAGAAGGATTGTTCGCAGAAGGCTCAGCGTTGAGCAGCGCGTCCAGGCGCGCCTGTTCATCACCGGACAAGGTGGTGTCGGCCTCGGCCACCGTTCGGCGCCGACGCACCACCAGCACCGCCATCACCAGCAGACCTATACCCAGCAGCGCCGCCGGGCTGTACCAGAGCACCAGGGTGCGAGCGGTAACAGCCGGTTTGTAGCGCACGAACTCGCCGTAGCGGTCGACCATAAAGTCGACGATCTGCTCGTTGCTCTTGCCCTCGCCGAGCATGCGGAAAATCTCTTTACGCAAGTCGGCGGCAATGGGCGCGTTGGAGTCAGCAATGTCCTGGTTCTGGCACTTGGGGCAGCGCAGTTCCTGGGTCAGTTCGCGGAAACGCGCGCGCTCGCCTTCGTTGGCAAATTCGTAGGTGTCGATGGCGGCGTGGGCCACGCCCACCAGGCTCAGGCCCAGTACCACCGCTGCAAGCCAGGCCTTCATTGCCCAGCCTCGTCGACCAATTCCTGGTACTTGCTGGCCAACTGTTCACGCCAAACCACTTCGTCGATCACACCGACAAACTTGTGGCGGATGATGCCCTTGCTGTCGATCAGGAAGGTTTCCGGCGCGCCATACACACCCAGGTTCAACCCCAGGCTGCCGACGGCGTCGTTGATATTCAGCTGATAGGGGTTTTGAAACTCCTTCAACCATTTCAGCGCGGCGGCGTTTTCGTCCTTGTAGTTCACCCCGTAAACGCGCACGCCTTGCTGGGCCAACTTGTTCAGCACCGGGTGTTCTACGCGGCAGGAAATGCACCAGGTCGCCCACACGTTAAGCAGCGCCGGTTTGCCCAGCAGGTCGGCGCGGGTCAGGGTCTTCTGCCCTTCCACGGCCGGTAGGGAAAACTCCGGCACCGGCTTACCGATCAGCGCGGAAGGCAATTCCGACGGATCGAGGTACAGACCGCGATAAAGAAACACTGCGCCAACCAGAAACAGCGCCAGTGGAATCAATAACAACCCACGCTTCATGCCTGTGCTCCGCTGAGGCCCAAGGCATCACGCACTCGGGTTTTGACTTTGACCCGGTAACGCCGGTCCATAGCCGCCAGCAAACCACCAAAGCCGGTGAGCAAGCCGCCAAACCAGATCCAGCGCACAAAGGGTTTAACGTGAATACGCACGGCCCAGGCGCCGTTATCCAGCGGCTCGCCGAGGGCGATGTAGATGTCGCGGGTAAAACCGGCATCGATGCCCGCTTCGGTCATCACCGACTGCTGCACGGTGTACAGGCGTTTTTCCGGGTGCAGCACGGCGACTTCTTTGCCGTCCTCAATCACCCGCACGGTGCCGCGGTCGGAGGTGAAATTCGGGCCTTGGAAGTGCTCGGCGCCGTCGAAGATAAAGTGGTAGCCGCCCAAGTCCATCGACTCACCGCGCTCCAGACGCATATCGCGCTGGGCACTGTTCTGGCTCGATAGCACCACGCCTAGGGCGCACACGGCGATCCCCAGGTGGGCCAGCTGCATGCCCCAGTAGCTGCGGGTCATTTTGCCGATGCCTTTGAGCAGGCCGGTGTGGCGGGTTTTATCCAGCAGGTCACGCACGCCCGCCAGCAACACCCAGGCGCTAAGCAGGCACACGGCGAGAATCGCCCAGTTGAAATCGCCCAGCACCATGGAGGCCACGCCACCCAGTACCACGCTCGCAATCAGCACCGGGCTAAGCATGCCCAGCAGCCATTTCACCGGGGTATCTTTCCAGCGCACCACCACGCCGACCGCCATCACCACCATCAACAGGCTCATTAGCGGCACAAACAGGGCGTTGAAGTAGGGAGGGCCGACCGACAGCTTGGCGCCGGTCAGGGCATCAAGCACCAGCGGGTAGAGGGTGCCGAGCAGAATCATCGACGCCGCCACCACCAGTACCAGGTTATTGCCCAGCAGCAGCATTTCCCGCGACCACGGCGCAAAGCCAACTTGGCTTTTCACCACCGGCGCACGCAGAGCAAACAGGGTTAACGAACCGCCAACTACCACCAGCAGGAAGGCCAAGATAAACACGCCGCGCTCAGGGTCCGAGGCGAACGCATGCACCGAGGTCAGTACGCCGGAGCGAACCAGGAAGGTGCCGAGCAAGCTCAACGAAAACGCGGCGATGGCCAGCAGCACCGTCCAGCTTTTGAATACGCCGCGCTTTTCGGTAACTGCCAGGGAATGGATCAGCGCCGTGCCCACCAGCCAAGGCATAAACGAAGCGTTTTCTACCGGGTCCCAGAACCACCAGCCGCCCCAACCAAGCTCGTAGTACGCCCACCAGGAACCAAGGGTGATACCAATGCCGAGGAAGGCCCAGGCCACAATGGTCCATGGGCGCGACCAGCGCGCCCAGGCGGCGTCAAGACGACCACCGAGCAAAGCGGCGATGGCAAAGGAGAACGCCACCGAGAAGCCAACGTAGCCCATATACAGCATCGGCGGATGCACGATCAGGCCGATGTCTTGCAGCAGCGGATTGAGGTCGCGGCCATCCACTGGGCTTTGCGGCAGCAAGCGGCTAAAGGGGTTGGAGGTGATGATCAAAAACAGCAGGAAGCCGATGCTGATCATGCCCATTACACCGAGCACGCGCGCCAGCATCACCTGCGGCAACTGGCGGGAGAACACCGAAACAGCGAACGTCCAGCCACCGAGAATCAACGCCCACAGCAGCAGCGACCCTTCGTGCGCGCCCCACACAGCGCTGAACTTGTAGTACCACGGCAGGGCGCTATTGGAGTTATTAGCGACATAGGCGACGGAGAAATCGTCGGTCATAAAGGCATAGGTCAGGCAGGCAAACGCCAACAGCAAAAAGGCGAACTGCCCCCAGGCTGCCGGCTGGGCCAGGCCCATCCACTGGCGATCGCCGCGCCAGGCGCCGATCATTGGCAAAGTAGCCTGCACCAGCGCCATACACAGGGCGAGGATCATCGACAGGTGGCCGATTTCCGGCACGATCAGGGCAGTCATCATGGTTGCTTCGCCTCGGTTGCCGGTGCGTACGCGGCGCCATCTTGCGGCGCTGATTGGCCGCTGTCTTTCAAGGCTTTGGTAACTTCCGGCGGCATGTATTTTTCATCGTGCTTGGCCAGCACTTCATCGGCAATCAACACGCCATCGGCATTTAGCTTGCCAAGGGCAACGATGCCCTGCCCTTCGCGGAATAGGTCCGGGAGGATGCCGCGATAACGGATGGTGACGTTTTTGGCGAAATCGGTGACCACAAACTGCACATCCAGCGAATCGCCGCTACGTACCAGCGAGCCCTTCTCCACCATGCCACCAGCGCGAATGCGTGTGTCATGGGGCACTTCGCCGTTGACGATTTGTGTGGGGGTGTAGAACAGGTTGATGTTCTGCTGCAGGGCACTGAGGGCCAGGCCCACGGCTACGCCGACACCGGCAACAATGCCAAGAATGATGAACAAGCGTTTCTTACGCTGCGGATTCACTGCTGACTCTCCCGGCGCAAACGGCGCGCCTCTTCTTGCAGGTAACGACGACGCGCCAAAACCGGCAACGCGACGTTCAGCGCCAGAACGGCGAGGCTAAAGCCATAAGCGGTCCAGACGTACAAACCATGGTTGCCCATGGCGAGAAATTCGCTAAAGGACGAAAAGCTCATCGCCGTGCCCCCTTCTCGATCTGCTCTGCCACTTCGGCTTTTACCCAACTGCTGCGCGCTTCGCGCTTGAGCACTTCCAGGCGCATGCGCATGAGCAGCACGGCGCCAAAGAAGCAGTAAAAACCCAGCACCATCAACAACAACGGCAGCCACATTTCCGCTGGCATGGCCGGGCGCTCGGTAATTTTGAAGGTGGCGCCTTGGTGCAGGGTGTTCCACCACTCCACCGAATATTTGATGATCGGGATATTCACCACACCCACCAGCGCCAGCACGGCGCAGGCCTTGGCGGCGCTGTCACGATTGCTGATGGCGTTGCCCAGCGCAATAACACCGAAGTACAGGAACAGCAGAATCAGCATCGATGTTAGTCGCGCATCCCACACCCACCACGACCCCCAGGTCGGCTTGCCCCAGATGGCGCCGGTGAGCAGCGCAATGGCGGTCATCCAGGCGCCGATAGGCGCGGCAGACTGTAGGGCAACGTCGGCAATCTTCATCTTCCATACCAGCCCCACGGCTCCCGCGATAGCCAGCAGCACATAGCAGGACTGCGCCAGCATGGCGGCCGGCACGTGGATATAGATGATGCGAAAGCTATTGCCCTGCTGGTAATCCGGCGGCGCGAAAGCCAAGCCCCAGACCAGGCCGGTGGCAATCAACAGTACGGCTGCCACGCTCAACCAGGGCAGCCAGCGGCCACTGATCTGGTAGAACCATTTGGGCGAGCCCCATTTGTGAAACCAAGTCCAATTCATCAGGGTAACCACGTCATTTTTATTCGCCGACGCTAATGGCCAGGCCTGCGGCGGTCGCAAAAGGTGTCAGGGTAATGGCCAAGGCGGCAAGGCTGGCCATCCACAGCAAGTAACCGACCACTGGTAGCCCCTGCAACGAGGCTTGCAGCGCCCCGCTGCCAAGGATCAGCACCGGGATGTACAAGGGCAAAATCAGCAGCGCCAACAACAGGCCGCCACGTTTAAGGCCAACGGTAAGTGCTGCACCCACAGCGCCCAACAGGCTAAGCACCGGGGTTCCCAACAGCAGAGTCATCAACAAAACCGGAATGCACTGGCTCGGCAAACCGAGCATCAGCGCCAGCAGTGGCGCTAGCAAGACCAGGGCCAGCCCGGAAAACAGCCAGTGTGCCAGCACCTTAGCCAATACCAGAAGGGCCAGAGGGTGCGACGAAAGGACCCACTGCTCGAGCGAGCCGTCTTCAAAGTCACTGCGAAACAAGCCATCCAGCGAGAGCAATACCGCCAACAATGCCGCCACCCAAATCAAGCCCGGCGATAGGGTTTGCAGCAGTTGGCTTTCCGGGCCGACAGCCAGCGGAAACAGGGCAATGACGATGGCGAAGAACACCAACGGGTTGGCCAATTCAGCCGGGCGGCGAAACAGCAAACGCGCCTCGCGGGCGACCAGCAAGGTAAAGACATTACTCATGGTTGGCGCTGCCCCAAGTCGAGTTCGCGGTAACCCGCGGGGGTATTGGCCAGGCTGTGGTGGGTGGTGAGCACCACCATGCCGCCCTTTTCGCAGTGCTGGGCCAGGTGTAGCTCCAGTTGTGCGACACCCGCTTTGTCGAGCGCGGTAAACGGCTCATCGAGAATCCACAGCGGCGGCGCGTCCAGATACAAGCGCGCCAGCGCCACACGGCGTTGCTGGCCGGCGGACAGGGTGTGGCAAGGCACATCTTCGAAACCGCGCAGCCCGACCTGCTCCAGCGCCTGCCAGATGGCGTCGCGGCTGGACGGCTGATGCAAGGCGCAGAGCCAGGTGAGATTTTCTTCAGCAGTGAGCAGGCCTTTGATACCCGCGGCGTGACCGAGCCACAGCAGATTGCGCGCCAGCTCATTACGTTGCTTGGTCAGCGGCAGGCCGTTGAGCAAAATCTCACCGGCGGTGGGTTGCATCAATCCGGACAGCAAGCGCAGCAAACTGGTTTTGCCACTGCCGTTGGGACCACTGATTTGCAGCATTTCCCCGGCAGCCAGGCGCAGTTCCAGGCGCTCGAAGAGCATGCGCCAGTCCCGCTCGCAGGCGAGCGCCACAGCTTCGAGTACGGGGCTATTCAAGGATAGGCTGACCTTAGCTAGGGGCTAAATGAAGAATCTGCGGAGCAGGTTTGTGCCTGCATGTGCTATCAAGTCCAGGCAGGCGCTGCCGCTATACTCAGGCAAGCCACACAGCACGGCCGACCCGGACGGGGCGGCATTATACATGCCACGCCCGCCCCTCGAAGCTGGCTTTTTCGACAGGTTGTAAACCGCCGATGAGCGAAATCAGTAGCACTCGCCCAATCTCCGCGCCCTCCCCGACTCCGCGCCCGAATACCTCGGTGACCGACGCGGCGGTAAAACTGTTGCAGCCCTTGGGTGATCTATTGGCGGTGGGCGATAGCGCCACCGCCGAAGTGATCGACGTTAAGAGCCTGGCGCAGAATTTCCAGCAAGTGCTGCTCAAGCTCACTCTAAACAGCGGTCAACAGGCCACCGTGCAAGCCACTACCAGCCAACCGCTCACTCAGGGCAGCACTGTTGCCGTAACGGCACTGTCGGACACGCGCCTGTCGGTACTCATGCAAGTGGCCGCCGGCGGCAACCCGCTGACCAGTCTTGATCCAGACGTACTGCCGCCCGGCACCGTGCTGCAGGGTAAGGTCGAGTCCAGCCAACCTTTCGTACAACCGCAAACCCAACAACTGCTGAATAAGGTGCTGGTCAGCCTGCTCAATACGCCCCTGGCCGGCAGCAAGTTGTCGCTCGAAACGGCGCTAACGTTGCCGCCCGGCAGCCTGCTCACGGCCCAAGTGCAGAGCAACCAATCGCTGGCATTTTTGCCTTTGAGCAGTCGTTTGGATCAGTTAG
>NZ_JBBNAH010000143.1:0-3976 GCF_037994325.1 Pseudomonas sp. | reverse complement strand
CTTGGGCTGTAGCGAGGGCGTGTTGCGTCGGTTGCTGGAGCAGACGCTGCACAGCCTCGGCTTAAGCCTGGCCGACCTCGCTGGGCTGGCCAGCGTTGCGCATAAACGGGAAGAGGCAGGGCTGCTGGCTTTGGCGCGCAGTCTGAATCTGCCGCTGGCCTGGTTTGCTCCTGAGCAGTTGCAGGTTGTGAGTGATCGTATCGGCGCCGTTTCGCACCTAGCGTTGCATGCCACTGGCGCTGCCAGCGTGGCCGAGGCGTGCGCGTTGGCGCAGGTTGAGGCGTTAAGCGGCAGACGGGCCAATCTGCACATTGGCAAACAGACCAGCGCCCAGGCAACGGTGGCCATCGCTGGGGTAGAGGAGAGCGTATGACGGTTTATTTTATCGGTGCCGGCCCCGGCGACCCCGAGCTGATCACAGTCAAAGGCCAACGCCTGATCCGCAGCTGCCCGGTGCTGCTGTATGCCGGTTCGCTGGTGCCCGAAGCGGTGCTCGACGGGCATAACGCCGACACCGTGGTGAACACTGCCGAGCTGCATCTGGATGAAATCATCGCCTTGATCGAAGCCGCCTACGGCCGTGGCCAAGACGTGGCCCGTGTGCACTCCGGCGACCCGTCGCTGTACGGCGCCATTGGCGAGCAGATCCGCCATTTGCGCCGCTTGAATATCCCCTTCGAAATCATCCCCGGCGTCACCGCTACGGCAGCCTGCGCCGCCCTGCTGGAGAGTGAGCTGACCCTGCCGGGCATCGCCCAGACGGTCATCCTCACCCGTTATGGCAGCCGTTCGAAAATGCCCGCTGGCGAAGAGCTGGCCGACCTCGCGCGTCACGGCACCACCATGGCCATTCATTTGGGCGTGCAGCACCTGGCCAAGATCGTTCAGGAGATGCTGCCGCACTACGGCGCCGATTGCCCGATTGCCGTGGTGCACCGCGCCAGTTGGCCGGATCAGGATTGGGTTCTGGGTACGCTGGCCAATATCGAGGCTGGCGTGGCGGCTAAGGGCTTTCAACGCACGGCATTAATCGTGGTGGGTCGAGTGCTTGCCGCTGATGCCTTTGCCGACTCCAATCTGTATCGCGCTGGCCATGCCCATCTTTTTCGCCCCGCCAGCGAATAGGCGCCAGCCCAAGCACGACGGGGGCTAGCCATCGGTCGGTAAAAAACAGGCAAATTTTTTTACCGGCCGCTGTAACGCCCTTATGGGTCTTAACTCTACCTCTATGCCGGGACTGAATAAGCCTATTACGGCCGGCACTCTCCCTTTTCAGAGGTATAACAACATGACCATGAAAACCGCCGCTGCTGGTGCTGCCCTGGCCCTGGCTGCCGCTGGCCTGTTTGCCAGCATGTCACCCAAGTATTTGCTGAAGACGCCAAGGTGCATTGCTACGGTGTGAACGGCTGCAAAGGCCAGAACGACTGCAAAACTGCCAGCAATGCTTGCAAAGGCCAGGGTTCCTGCAAAGGTCAGGGCTTTAAGGCGATGACGGCAACTGCCTGCACCGATGCCGGTGGCAAGGTCGGCGAGTGAATGCATCCGGGGCGGCCTAAGAGGGCCGCCCCGCTGCTGCGGAGCGTGCAATGTCTTTTTCTACCGCTGTTAGCGCCCCTGCATTTCTGGGCTACGGCCTGGGTTTGCGCACGGCCTATTACGACGAAATTTTGCACACCAATCCGCCCGTGGATTGGTTTGAAGTACTGACGGAAAACTACCTGGTCGAGGGCGGCAAAGCGCTGTATTACCTCGATGCCATTGCCGAGCGTTATCCGCTGGTGATGCATGGCGTGTCGTTGTCCATCGGCGGGCCTCACCCTTTGGATATGGCCTATCTGCAACAGGTGCGGCAATTGGCCGAGCGGGTGCGGCCGGCCTGGATTTCCGATCATCTGTGCTGGAGCCGCGGTAGCGCCCATCAGCTGCATGACCTGCTGCCTTTGCCCTACACCGAAGAAAGCCTGCACTACGTCGCCGCCCGGGTGCGCCAGGTGCAGGATTTTCTCGGGCGGCCGCTGGTGCTGGAGAACGTGTCCAGCTACGTGCGCAGCGCCACCGATGAGTTCACCGAATGGCAGTTTTTGGCAGCCTTAAGCGAGCTGAGCGGCTGCGAGCTGCTGCTGGATATCAACAACGTGTATGTCAGTTCCCGCAATCACGACTTCGACCCTTGGGCGTTTATTGCCGCGTTGCCAGCGGCGCGCATTCGCCAGCTGCATCTGGCCGGCCATAGCGATTACGGCAGCTATGTGATCGATACCCACGACAGCCCGGTAAGCGACCCGGTGTGGCAGCTGTACCAGCGCACCGTGCAGCATTTGGGACCGGTGGCGACCTTGCTGGAGCGCGATGATCATTTTCCGCCATTGAGCGAGTTGTTAACCGAGCTTGAACAGGCTCGCGAGCTCGCCACCGCGGCCTTGATGCGAGAGCCGGTATGCGCCTGAGGGATTGGCAGCTGAGCGTGGAGGCCTATCTGTTGGCCGGGCAGGCTCAGCCCGCGCCGGCACTGCTGGGCAGCGTGCAAGGCAGTGCCACATTGAGTGCTGAAACCGGCCTGGCGATTTACCACAACGCCTACCGCGCGCGCTTACTGGAAACCCTGCGCGGCGATTTTCCGGCTGTGCTGGCGTGGCTAGGCGACGAGGCGTTTGCGCAATTGGCGGCTGCCTATTTGCAGGCTTGTCCGTCCGAGCATTTCAGCCTGCGTTGGTTGGGCGCGCGTTTTCCCGCGTTTATCGAAGCGAGCGAGCATCCTGCTGCCCTGGCCGAGCTGGCGCACTTGGAATGGGCCTTCACCCTGGCCTTTGATGCACCGGCCGGCGACCCGCTGACGCTGGAACAGATGGCCAGTTTGCCAGCGGCCGAATGGCCAAACTTGCGCATTACCTGGTTGCCTTCGGTGCAGCGTTTGCCCCAGACCTATAACAGCCTGGCGCTCTGGCGGGCGACTAAGCAAGAAGCGCCACTGCCAGCCAGCGAAGGGTTACCCGCGCCGCTGTTGTGCCTGGTGTGGCGCCAGGGGCTGCAAGGTCAGTTTCGGACGTTGGCTGCCGACGAAGCCCAGGCGCTGCTTGGCATGACCGAGGGCGGCTGGAGCTTCGCCGAGCTTTGCCTGAGCCTAGAGCGGGTGCACGAGCAGCCGGCTGCGCAGGCGGCTGGGTGGCTCAAGCAATGGCTGAGTGAGGGCTTGCTGCAACGGGCCGATCTGTACGGTTGAAAAAACCACCAGCTGCGTATGCCACGGGCCGAGGTTGTGCTTTAGCCTCGGCGGCAAATTTACGCAGGGACCGGTTATGGCAGCTGTCGAGAACATCACGTACTACCTGGAAATGCACAACGCCGACCACGTGCGCGGCAAACCGCTGCCAGCGGCGTTGAGCATTGTTGAATGCGCGATTAAGCAGTTCCAGCTCAACCGTTTTCTCTACCAATTGGTCGGCGGCCCGTGGGAGTGGACCGACAAGTTGGTGTGGAGTGACCAGCAATGGCGCGATCTGGTGGAGCAAGACAACCACCGCACCTTTGTTGCCTATGAGCAGGGCGCCATCGCCGGCTATTACGAGTTGCAGCGCAGTGCCGAGGGCGATGTGGAGATTCTCTACTTTGGCCTGGTGGAAGATTTCTTCGGCAAAGGCTTTGGCGGGCCGCTGCTGACCCACGCGCTGGAGTCGGCGTGGGGCTGGGAAGGCACTCGCCGTGTGTGGGTGCACACCTGCACCTTGGATCACCCGAGTGCGCTGGGCAATTACCAGGCGCGGGGGTTGCAGGTTTACAAGCAAGAGGTGGAGGCAGTTTGACCGATACACCCTACGGACAGTGCGCGTAGGGTGTGCTGTGCGCACCGTTGACCCTACAAAATCGGTGAAATCAGGCGCGCAATGCGCATGCCCAGTTGCCGCAGGCGATGGATGTTCTGGTCATCGCCAGCGGCCAGATCCAAGGCTTGGGCAAAGTCGTTTTCCAGCATGTG
>NZ_JBBNAH010000142.1:0-5253 GCF_037994325.1 Pseudomonas sp. | reverse complement strand
ATCCCGGAAATCCCCGAGCTGACCTGGCTGCTGACCTGCGTCGCCGCCAAGGGCCTGCTCAATCGCGCCCACGCCTACAAGGCTTCGGTGGACAAAAACGTCGAGACCGGTGAAGACCCGGACGCCGGCATCACCATGGGCCTGTACAGCTACCCGGTGCTGATGGCGGCGGACATCCTGATGTTTAACGCGCACAAGGTGCCGGTAGGTCGCGACCAGATTCAGCACGTGGAAATGGCCCGTGATATTGGTCAGCGCTTTAACCACCTGTTCGGCAAGGGCAAAGAATTCTTTGTGATGCCGCAAGCGTTGATCGAAGAGAGCGTGGCGACCTTGCCAGGCCTCGATGGCCGCAAGATGTCGAAAAGCTACGACAACACTATTCCGCTGTTTGGCACCGCCAAGCAACTGAAGGCGGCGGTGTCCAGCATCGTCACTGACTCGCGCGCCCCCGGTGAAGCCAAAGACCCGGATAACTCGCACCTGTTTACCCTGTACCAAGCCTTTTCCACACCCGAGCAGCAAACTGAATTCCGCGCTGATTTGTTGGGTGGTTTGGCCTGGGGCGAAGCCAAGCAGCGCCTGTTCGAGCTGCTGGACAACGAACTGAGCGAGCCGCGCGAGCGCTATAACGCACTGATCGAACGCCCGGCTGACTTGGAGGACATTCTGCTGGCCGGTGCCGCCAAGGCGCGCAAAATCGCCACGCCATTTCTCGGCGAGCTGCGCGAAGCGGTGGGCCTGCGCTCGTTCCGTAGCGACCTGCAAACCACCCAGATGAGCAAGAAAAAAGCCGTTAAAGGCGCACGTTTTGTCAGCTTCCGTGAAGACGATGGCAGCTTCCGCTTCCGCCTGTTGGCCGCCGATGGTGAGCAACTGTTGCTGTCGAAAAACTTTGCCGATGGCAAAACCGCCGGCCAAGTGAGCAAGCGTCTGCAAGACGGCAGCGCGTTGGATGTCCGTGTTGACGGTAACGGCTTTGCCGTGTGGTTGGACGACGAAGCGGTCGGCAATAGCCCGCAATTCGCCGATGCGACAGCGTGCGAACAGGCCATTGAGCAACTGCGTGAGGCCCTGGCGCCACAGCCGGAATAAGTGACTCGGTCGGCACCCACGTGCTGGCCGATTGCCAAGCAACGGGGGCGCCGCTAAAGTGACGACCCCGTTTTTGCTGTCTGGGGGCATTCTTGAGCCCTCGCGCGCTATCCACGCCGGTAGCAAGACGCAGACCCCGGGTACTGTTTACTCGTTACCAGCCAATCATCTGCCTCGCGATGCCATGCACTTGGCCCGGTCGCGAGCTAGTAAATAGTTGAGAGCACCACGCGATGACGCCCCTCGAGCGATACCAGGCGGACCTAAAACGTCCCGACTTCTTCCACGACGCCGCGCAGGAAACTGCGGTGCGCCATCTGCAGCGCCTCTACGACGACCTGATTGCCGCCGGCGATAACAAGCCAGGCCTGTTCGGCAAACTGCTCGGCAAAAAGAACCACGATCCGGTCAAGGGCCTGTACTTCTGGGGCGGCGTCGGGCGCGGTAAAACCTACTTGGTGGACACCTTCTTTGAAGCGCTGCCCTTCAAGGAAAAGACCCGCACCCACTTCCACCGCTTTATGAAGCGCGTGCACGAAGACCTGACCACCCTGAGCGGCGAAAAAAACCCGCTGCAAGCCATCGCCAAGCGCTATGCCGCTGAAACGCGGGTGATCTGTTTTGACGAGTTTTTCGTCTCCGATATTACCGACGCGATGATTCTGGCGACCTTGCTGGAAGAGCTGTTCAAGAACGGCGTCAGCTTGGTCTCGACCTCCAACATCGTGCCGGATGGCCTGTACAAAGACGGCCTGCAACGCGCGCGCTTCCTACCTGCCATTGAGTTGCTCAAACAGCACACCACCATCGTTAACGTCGACAGCGGCGTTGACTATCGCCTGCGCGCCCTTGAGCAAGCCGAGCTGTATTACTGGCCGCTCAACGAGGGCGCAGAAGTCAGCCTGAACAAGAGTTTTGTCAGCCTGGTGCCGGAGTGCGTAAAAGCGCAGGTGGACGAGGTGCTGATGATCGAAAACCGCGGCATCCGCGCCCGTAAGGTGTGCGACGACGTGGCCTGGTTCGACTTCCGCGAGTTGTGCGATGGCCCGCGCAGCCAGAACGACTACATCGAACTGGCGAAAATTTTCCACGCCATTCTGATTTCCAACGTCGAGCAAATGGGCGTTAACGAAGACGACTTGGCGCGCCGCTTTATCAACCTGGTGGACGAGTTCTACGACCGCAACGTCAAGCTGATCATTTCCGCTGCCGTGGAGCTCAAAGACCTGTACACCGGCGGGCGATTGAACTTTGAGTTTCAGCGGACGCTGAGCCGCCTGTTGGAAATGCAGTCCCACGAATTTCTTTCGCGGGCGCACAAGCCGTAAGGCGTTTTCCAGGTTAGCTAAGTGCATAAACAAACCCCCGCTTTTTAGCGGGGGTTTGTATTAAGGCATCAGTGCAGCTTGAGGCGCGGCTCCGTACCGCGGCCGATGCGGTCGCTGAGCATCAACATCAGGGTGCGGAACACGCCGTACAGCGCCATCTGGTGCATGCGGTATAGCGACACGTAAAACATCCGCGCCAACCAGCCTTCCAGCATCACGCTACCGGTCAGGTTGCCCATCAAGTTGCCGACCGCGGAAAAACTCGCCAGGGAAATCAGCGAACCGTAGTCGCGATACTTGTAGGTCGGCAGTGCTTTGCCTTCGATACGCAGCTTCAGCGATTTGGCCAGCAACGACGCCTGTTGGTGGGCCGCCTGGGCGCGCGGCGGCACGTTGCGGCCTTCCTCGCCTGGTTGCGGGCAAGCAGCACAATCACCAAAAGCAAAGATATTGTCGTCCCGCGTGGTTTGTAGGGTCGGACGCACTTGCAGTTGGTTGATGCGATTGCTCTCCAGGCCATCCAGATCTTTGAGGAAATCCGGCGCACGAATACCCGCCGCCCAGACTTTCAGGCTGGCGGGGATATCCTGGCCCTGTGCTGTTTTCAAGCTGTCGCGAGTGACCTCGCTGACGGCGGCATTGGTTAGCACCGTAACGCCGAGCTTCTCCAAGGTTTTGTGCACCGGTTGGCCAATGCGTTCAGGCAAAGCTGGCAGCACGCGCGGACCGGCTTCGATCAAGGTGATGCGCATATTTTCTGGCTTGATGCGGTCCAGGCCATAGGCCGCCAGCTCGTGAGCGGCGTGGTGCAACTCGGCCGCCAACTCGACACCGGTCGCGCCAGCGCCAACGATGGCGACGCTGATCTGCTCCGTGCTCTGCGTTTGGTTGGCATGGGCGCGCATGTAGTGGTTAAGCAGCTGGCGGTGGAAGCGCTCAGCCTGTACGCGGGTATCGAGAAACAGACAGTGCTCGGCCGCACCGGGCGTGCCGAAGTCATTGGTGGTACTGCCCACGGCTATGACTAGGCTGTCGTAATTCAACGAGCGGGCAGGCACCAACTCTTCGCCGTGTTCATCGAGAGTGGCAGACAGCTGGATTTTCTTGGCGCTGCGGTCCAGCCCTTCCATGCGCCCGAGCTGAAACTCAAAGCTGTTCCACTTGGCCTGGGCGACATAGTTGAGTTCGTCTTCCGATGAATTCAACGAGCCGGCGGCCACTTCGTGCAGCAATGGTTTCCAGATATGGGTGAGGTTGGCGTCCACCAGGGTGACGCGGGCGATGCCGCGTTTACCCAAGGTTTTACCCAGGCGGGTAGCAAGCTCCAAGCCGCCGGCTCCGCCGCCGACAATAACAATGCGATGGGACATGGTTAACTCTCATAAGGCTTTCAGGGATTCGGCGAGACGCCGGCGAGGCGAGCGCAAAGCAGCTCATAGCACTAACCGGCTGAGTAAACGGCTGAGCAGACCAAGGCCAATGACCGAAGCCAGCACAATAAAAAGGAGAAACCACGGACGAAACGGCCGGCGCTCGACTTGATGCTGCGGCGCGCTGAGGTACTGGTCGACGCGTTCTTGGTCGTCAGGACTGAGTCGGCTGGTCATGGCAGGCCTCGTGTGGGATGAAAGCATTCTAGTCGTGGGATTTAGTCCTGCTCAACGTAAAGCTTGTCCTGCAAGCGAATAATCCCGCTTTCCAGCACCCGGCAAGTGATACCGCCATGCCCGCGCGCGGCTTGAAACGTACCGCGCCCCAGGCGCTGCTCAAGACGGGCGCAGGGTTGGCACCAGCCGGTGGTTTCCAATAGCGCCTGACCGAGGCGAAAACGCCGGTTTTTCAGGCTGAATAAATTAATGCCGCTGACGGCAATATTGCGGCGCATATCGGCCGGGGTAATCGCCTGTTCGGGTGTGCGTCCTAATAAGGCACTGATCACCGCCAGGTGTTCCCATTGAATCAAGGTCACCTGCCGTGCGTTTCGCGGCCCAGGGCGGGTATGGTCGCCAGTTAACCCAGCTTCGCGCCGCGCTTCTACAGCCTCCAGCTCAATCATCGGTTCACGGGAAACCGGCCGTACGCCAATCCAGCAGACTTCGCCTGTCTGCGGTACGTCGGCGATCAGTTCTAACAGTTGGCTCATAGGCTAATTCCAATATCCAGCAGCACCGTGCGCCCGAGGTTGATGCGCAGAAAATCCGGTGCGCCGGGGTGGGCGAATAACACCCGGGCGAAGTTGGGGCCTAGCACCGACAGCGAGCGCCAGCCCTGATGCAAAAATTCGGTAGGCGGTGGGAAGGCGCTGTTGAAATCAGTGATTTCCCGCTTGAGGTTGACGTAGGCGAGCATGTCCAGATTGCCGATGTCGATATTGCGTTCGCGGTAGCTGGCGGTTTTTTTACGTAGGGTCGGCGCCAGGCGGTTTTGTAGCTCTGCGGCGCGAATTTTCCGTGGTCGCGCCTCATGCTCAACCAATTGGCTCAGGGAGTAAGCGTTACGGCGGCGCTCCAATTCCTGGCGCCATTCATCATTGAGACGACGGCCTTCATCGAGGACAAAAAACACCTCGAAGTGCGCATCGTGAAACAGCACGTCGGGTGGGTCTTGGCTGGCCGCGCTGAACTCTTCCAGCCGATGCGGCACATTCAGCGCCTGCAAAAAGCGCTGACACACCCAACGCTCGCGCTCCCACTTTTGCGCATTGGAGAGCAGGGCGTTGGCCTGTTCGGCTTGGTCGGTCAGTAGACGCAGGTATTCGGAGTCATCCATGCGTGCAAGCTTAGCCTGGCAAACAGGCCGGTGTAGACTGCCTTTTCGCTCAGGCTGGAGG
>NZ_JBBNAH010000141.1:0-19724 GCF_037994325.1 Pseudomonas sp. | reverse complement strand
TTTTTATTGATTCCTCGTTCAATAAAAACTTACTAGACTGGCGCAAAGCCCGTAGCGACTGGATTCAAGGAGTTCGCCATGCCCAAAGTTGGAATGCAGCCTATCCGCCGCTCACAGCTGATTCACGCCACTCTGCAAGCCGTAGACCAGGTCGGCATGGACGCCAGCATCGCCCTGATTGCGCGTTTGGCCGGGGTGTCTAACGGCATCATCAGCCATTACTTTCAAGACAAAAACGGCTTGCTCGAAGCCACCATGCGCCACCTGATGTCGGCCCTGAGTCTGGCGGTGCGTGACCGTCGCCAACTGCTGGCAGACCAAAGCCCACGGGCGCAAATCCGCGTGATCATCGAAGGCAACTTTGATGAAAGCCAGGTCAATGGCCCGGCAATGAAAACCTGGTTGGCGTTTTGGGCCAGCAGCATGCACCAGCCATCCTTGCGGCGCCTGCAACGGATCAACGACCACCGCCTGTATTCCAATATTTGCTGTGAATTCCGCCGGGTAATGCCGGTGGGCGAGGCGCGTATCGCTGCCCGTGGTCTGGCCGCCTTGATTGATGGCCTGTGGCTGCGCGGCGCCCTCAGCGGCGAAGCGTTTGATATTCAGCAAGCGCTGCATATCGCCTACGACTACCTGGACCAACTGTTGGCCAGACAGGCGGGCTAAGCGCTCGCTGCACACCTTTTTCACGACTTTCGCGAGGACACCATGGCCCGTTTTCCCCTGCAAAAACTCTATATCGATGGCGGCTATGTCGACGCCACCAGCGGCGCCACCTTTGAGGCCATCAACCCGGCCAACGGTGAAGTGCTGGCCGAGGTACAACGCGCCTCGCACGCCGACGTAGAACGCGCCGTCGCCAGTGCGGAAAAGGGCCAGAAAGTCTGGGCGGCAATGACCGCCATGCAGCGTTCGCGCATCTTGCGTAAAGCGGTGGATATCCTGCGCGAGCGCAACGACGAATTGGCCGAACTGGAAACCCTCGACACCGGCAAAACCCTGTCGGAAACCCGCTATGTCGATATCGTCACCGGCGCCGACGTGCTCGAGTACTACGCAGGCTTGATTCCAGCCATTGAAGGCGAGCAGATTCCGCTGCGCGACACCTCGTTCGTCTACACCCGCCGCGAGCCGCTGGGCGTTGTCGCTGGCATTGGTGCGTGGAACTACCCGATCCAGATCGCCCTGTGGAAATCCGCCCCGGCCTTGGCCGCAGGCAACGCGATGATTTTCAAACCGAGCGAAGTTACCTCGCTGACCACCCTGAAGCTGGCGGAAATCTACACCGCCGCTGGCGTGCCTGATGGCGTGTTTAACGTACTCACCGGCAGCGGCCGCGAAGTGGGCACCTGGCTGACCGAACACCCGCGCATCGAAAAAATTTCCTTTACCGGTGGCACCGACACCGGCAAAAAAGTCATGGCCAGCGCCTCCAGCTCGTCACTTAAAGAAGTGACCATGGAACTGGGCGGCAAAAGCCCGCTGATCATTTTCGAAGACGCCAACCTTAACCGCGCCGCCGACATCGCCGTAATGGCCAACTTCTACAGCTCCGGCCAGGTGTGCACCAACGGCACCCGCGTGTTTATTCCGCGCAGCTTGCAGTCGCGTTTTGAAGCCAAGGTGCTGGAGCGGGTACAGCGTATTCGCCTCGGCGACCCGAGCGACGACAACACCAACTTTGGCCCGCTGGTGAGCTTTGCCCATATGGAAAACGTGCTCGGCTATATCGCCAAGGGCAAAGCAGAAGGCGCGCGGTTGTTGATTGGTGGCGAGCGGGTTACCAGCGGCGAATTCGGCAAAGGCGCTTATGTGGCACCCACCGTGTTCAGCGATTGCACCGATGAGATGACCATCGTGCGTGAAGAAATCTTTGGCCCGGTGATGAGCATCCTGGTCTACGACGACGAAGAGGAAGTGATCCGCCGCGCCAACGACACCGAGTTCGGCTTGGCCGCAGGCATCATCACCCAGGACCTGAACCGCGCACACCGGGTTATCCACAAGCTGGAAGCCGGTATTTGCTGGATCAACACCTGGGGCGAGTCGCCGGCAGAGATGCCGGTGGGTGGCTACAAACAGTCCGGCGTGGGCCGTGAGAATGGCTTGGTGACCTTGGCGCAATACACCCGCATCAAGTCGGTGCAGGTGGAGTTGGGTGGGTACACCTCGGTTTTCTAAGCCACCGTCCTACGCACAAACCCCGTCGTGCCCGCGCACGCGGGGACCCAGAATCGCCAGCCGAACGCGTGCACTCGCCACACTCTGGATTCCCGCCTGCGCGGGAATGACAGGGTTTGGGGCGGTTAGCCAGGTCCATGTCAGGTACACAAATGAACACAGAATTCGATTACATCATCGTCGGTGCCGGTTCAGCCGGTAACACCCTGGCCACCCGCCTGACCGAAGATGCCGATGTCACCGTGCTGCTGCTCGAAGCCGGCGGCCCTGACTACCGTCTGGATTTTCGCACGCAAATGCCTGCTGCCCTGGCCTTCCCGCTGCAAGGCCGGCGCTATAACTGGGCCTACGAAACCGATCCCGAACCGCATATGAACAACCGCCGTATGGAATGCGGGCGCGGCAAAGGCCTGGGCGGTTCGTCGTTAATCAATGGCATGTGCTACATCCGCGGCAACGCCCTGGACTACGACAACTGGGCGAAAACCCCGGGCCTGGAAGACTGGAGCTACCTCGACTGCCTGCCGTATTTCCGTAAAGCGGAAACCCGCGACATCGGCCCCAACGACTACCACGGCGGCGACGGCCCGGTCAGCGTGACCACGCCCAAGGCCGGCAACAATCCGTTGTTCAAAGCCATGGTCGAAGCCGGCGTGCAAGCCGGCTACCCGCGTACCGAAGACCTTAACGGCTACCAGCAAGAAGGCTTCGGACCGATGGACCGCACCGTCACCCCAGCGGGCCGACGCTCCAGCACCGCTCGCGGCTACCTCGACCAGGCGCGTAAACGTCCCAACCTGACCATCGTCACCCACGCCGTCACCGACCGCGTGTTATTCGAAGGCAAACAGGCCGTCGGCGTCGCCTACCTCAAAGGCACCAGCTCGATTCCAGTGGAAGCCATGGCCCGTCGTGAAGTGCTGGTGTGCTCGGGCGCCATTGCCTCGCCGCAAATTCTGCAACGCTCCGGCGTCGGCCCGGCCGCCCTGCTGAAAAAGCTGCGTATCCCGCTGGTGCACGACCTGCCTGGCGTCGGTGAAAACCTGCAAGACCACCTGGAAATGTACCTGCAATACGCCTGCACCCAACCGGTGTCGCTGTACCCCTCGTTGCTGTGGTGGAACCAACCGCCGATTGGCGCCAAATGGCTCTTCCTCGGCAAAGGCATCGGCGCCAGCAACCAATTCGAAGCCGGTGGTTTTATCCGCAGCCGAGCAGAATTCGAATGGCCGAATATCCAATACCACTTCCTGCCGGTCGCGATTAACTACAACGGCAGCAACGGCGTACAAGAACACGGCTTCCAAGCCCATGTCGGCTCCATGCGCTCGCCTAGCCGCGGGCGCATCCAAGCCAAATCCAAAGACCCGCACGAACACCCCAGCATCCTGTTCAACTACATGGCCACCGAACAGGACTGGCAAGAATTTCGCGACGGCATTCGTATCACCCGCGAAATCATGAACCAGCCGGCGCTGGACCCCTTCCGTGGTCGCGAAATCAGCCCAGGGCCTGAGGTGCAGAGCGACGAACAACTCGACCAATTTATCCGCGAACACGCCGAAACCGCCTTCCACCCCTCCTGCTCCTGCAAAATGGGTAGCGACGACATGGCCGTGGTCGACGGCGAAGGGCGCGTGCATGGCGTGCAAGGGTTGCGCGTAGTCGATGCCTCGATCATGCCCCTGATCGTCACCGGCAACCTCAACGCCCCAACCATCATGATCGCCGAGAAAATCGCCGACAAAATCCGTGGCCGCGCGCCGCTGCCGCGTAGCACTGCTGACTATTACATTGCTAATGGGGCGCCGGTAAGAGGCACTCCAGCCCGTCAATTAGCGTCGCTTCCACCCTCTCCCCCAGCCCCTCTCCCGTAAACGGGAGAGGGGCGCAGATCGGCATTCCCCGCCACAACTCAGTCAGCCCCCTCTCCCGCTTGCGGGAGAGGGTTGGGGAGAGGGGCACTTGTTCTGCTTGTGATCTTGATCTGGCTTGTGATCCACCCGCCCCGTTTACCGCAAGGTCGAGCGCAGGCGTTGCGCAAGGGGGCGCCGGCCAGGTGGAATGGCAGGAGCAGCGACAGTTTGAAATCTAGGGTAGGTTGGGTTGAGCCATCAGCGAAGCCCAACATTGCGGCACCAGACAGGACGGGGCGTGATTTGACTTGCTATCCAGTGTTGGGCTTCGCCGGGCTCAGCCCAACCTACAAAAGTAAGTCGCGCGTAAGGCGCGAAACAGATCTATCAGCCCACGCGGTAACGAAGAAAAACACCAAGAGCAGGTGCGCACAGCACACCCTACGCATCGCCCAAACCAATCGCTCAACTCAATCCGGCAAATTCTTCCGAATCATCCACTGCCCATTCGGCGGCACCACCCGACTCATATTCAACTGCCGCACATTATCCCGATCCAACACCAGAATCTGCGGGCTCACCATCCTCGCCACCGCCTGCTTCTCCAATACCCTTACCGCCAAATCCACCGCAATGCGCGCCTGCACTACCGGCGAATCGGTCGGCGCCGCCAACACCTGCCCCTCGGCAATCGGCGCCAACAACCGCTCATTGGCGTAAAACGAGATCACCTCAAAGTGATACCGCGGCGCACTGTTGTGCCGCAGCCGCGAAGCAAACGCCGCCGCCTCGGCATTACCCAGCACATAATCCAGGTTGGGCTCACGTTCCAACAAACTGCGGATCAGGGGTGCCTGCCCGGAGATATCCGCCGCCCCGTAGCCACCATGAATCAGCGTCACCGACGTGCCCTTCAATGCCTCATTCAACCCCGCTTCGGCATCCTTCAGCCAAGCCGCCCCCTCAGGGCCGGGAAACCAGCCTACCCGCACCGGCCGCCCTCGGCTGTGCTGCAACAGGTAGGTAAACGCCACTTTAGTCATCTCGGCATAGTTCACCCGCGAGTGAGCGCTGACGCCTTGGCAGTCGAGGCGGTTAGCCAGGTCGATCACCGCCGCGCCCTTGCTGGCCACGGCCTGAATCTGCGGACACAGGCCATCGGCGCTAATGCCGCCCACAATGTAGGCATCCGCCCCACGCTTGCTGCACTGTTCAAATTGCTCGCGCTGCAACGCCGCATTTTGATAACCGCCGGCATCGTAAATACCCACGCGCACGCCTTGGCGTTGGGCTTCCTGCGCCACCCCCCACGACATCGCCCACCAGTAGCGGCCCACGCCCTGTGGCAGCAACGCGCAAATCCGCCAGGGGCGGCTGGCTTTGTTCTGCGGAAAATAGTTAAGCGCGCGCCCATCACTCACCACCGGGGCCGGGAACCATTCCTCGGCCTGCACCGGCAGGCAACCCAATAGGCCAATCACCAAGAAGAAAATCACCCGCATCAGACAAGGCCTTGAGCACGTGGAGGAGCCAGACGGGACGACCGTACAAAGCGTGGCAGTTGCCTTTGCATATTGCCAATGCGCCACGCACAAAGTTCCGCTTCGATGCAGGCCAATACGGCCAATTGCGCGCATCCCATACTGGCGACAAAGCAGGCATCGGCTTAAAGTCCATGCAGCCCCGCTGCGAGAAGCCTATGCCTGTTCAACCCGCTCTAGACGCCCGCACTGCCCGCTTGCTGCCCTGGATTGTCGCTATCGCGTTTTTTATGCAGACCCTGGACGGCACCATTCTGAATACCGCCCTACCGGCCATGGCCCGTGAATTGTTGGAAGATCCGCTGCGCATGCAGTCGGTGGTGATCGCCTACATGCTCACCGTAGCCCTGCTGATTCCCGCCTCAGGCTGGATTGCCGATCGCTTCGGCACGCGGCGGATTTTTTTCGGCGCCATTTTGCTGTTCAGCTGCGGTTCGTTGCTCTGCGCCATCAGCACAACCCTGCCGCAACTGGTCGGCGCGCGCATTGTGCAGGGCCTTGGCGGTGCGTTGATGATGCCGGTGGGAAGGCTGGTGGTGCTGCGTGCCTATCCGCGTACCGAGCTGGTACGGATCATGAGTTTTATCACCCTGCCCGGCCTGCTCGGACCACTGATCGGCCCGACCTTGGGCGGCTGGCTGGTGGAATACGCGAGCTGGCATTGGATTTTTTTGATCAACCTGCCGGTGGGCCTGATCGGGTGTATCGCCGTGTGGCGGGTGATGCCAGACCTGCGCGGACCGCAGCGCAGCCGCTTCGATACCCTGGGCTTTTTGCTGTTCGGCGGCGCCATGGTGTTGATCACCATCGCCCTGGAAGGCCTGGGCGAGCTGCACCTGGCGCATATGCGCGTAATGCTGCTGTTGCTTGGCGGCCTGGCCTGCCTGGCGGCGTATTGGCTGCGTGCCGGGCAGGTGGCAGAACCGTTGTTCTCGCCCAGCCTGTTCCGCACCCGCACGTTTGCCGTGGGCATTCTCGGCAACTTGTTCGCGCGTTTGGGCAGCGGCTCGTTGCCGTTTCTGGTGCCGCTGTTACTGCAACTGGCGCTGGGCTATTCACCGGCGCAGGCGGGCATGAGCATGATCCCCTTGGCGCTGGCGGCGATGTCGGTAAAACCCTTGGCGAAAACCATCATCGACCGCTTTGGCTACCGCACGGTGTTGACCGGCAACACCTTGCTGCTCGGCGGCTTGCTGGCCAGCCTGGGCCTGGTCAGCGCGCAGACACCCTATGCCGTGTTGCTGATCCAGCTGGGGCTGTTGGGCGCGGTGAATTCCATGCAATTTACCGCGATGAACACCGTCACCCTGATCGACCTCGACGATGCCAGCGCCAGCAGCGGCAACAGCCTGTTGTCGGTAGTGGTGCAGTTGGCCATCAGCCTCGGTATCGCCTCGGGGGCAGCCTTGTTGGGCGGCTTTACCAGTGAGATCGGCAAAGGCGATATCGACAGCGTGTTGGGCGCGTTTCAGCTGACGTTCTTGTGCGTGGGCGTGCTGACGCTGCTGGCGGCGGCGATCTTTTTGCAGCTGGCGCCGGAGGATGGGCGCTCAGCCAAGCGGGTGACCACCGAGATTCAGGAGTAAAGCGCAATAACATTGGTCGCCGACCAAATCGCCGTCATCCCCGCGCAGGCGGGGATCCAGAATGGTTCAGGGCAATAAGTACATCTGCAGATTCTGGGCCCCCGCCTGCGCGGGGGCGACGGTGTGGGGTTGAGTGAAAGGTATCAACCGAAGTAGCTGCCATTCTTCGACGGCAAACCCGACCACAGCTCTTCCAAGCGTGGAAAATTCCAATCTTCCGGTGATTCGCGCCCCACGATTTTTTCGCGCCCGACCAACTTCGACAGGTCGATAATCTGCTGCGCAATTGGCGTCTTTGACTTGGCCATAAAAAACACCTTTACCCGCGGGGTAAGCAACGACGTTTCGTGTTGTTCCATGACCACGCCCAGACGCCCGCTTTCCAGCCGCACCAAGGAGCCAGTGGGGTAAATACCGACCGATTTGACGAAGGCTTGAAACACCACTTGATCGAAGTGGCCCTTGCTCCACTCAGCCATTTTGCGAATCGACTCGGCCGGGTCCCAGCCGTTTTTGTAGGGGCGATTGGAAGTGATGGCGTCGTAGACGTCGCACACCGCGCCCATCTTGGCAAACAGGCTGATCTGGTCACCGACCAAGTGATGCGGGTAGCCGCTGCCGTCGACCTTTTCGTGGTGGTGCAAGCACACGTCGAGCACGATGGCGTTGATGCTGCGGTTGTCTTTGATCAACGTCCAACCCGCCATCGGATGGTCGCGTATGGTCTTGAACTCGGCATCGCTGAGCTTGCCCGGTTTGTTGAGGATTGCATCGGGGATCATCATCTTGCCGATATCGTGCAGCAGCCCGGCCATGCCGGCGTCGCGTACCTGTTCTTCGCTTAGCTCCAGCTGACGGGCCAGGGCGATCATCAGGGCGCAAACGGCCACCGAGTGCATATAGGTGTATTCGTTGGAGGTTTTCAGCCGCGCCAGGCTGATCATGGCGTCGGGATTGCGGCTCACCGACTCACTGATTTCTTCCACCAGTTCAGTCACCCGCTCGGCATCAATGGCATGGCCCATGCGCACCTCGCCAAACATGGCGACAACGGCCTCCTTGGAGCGCGCACAAAGTTTTTGCGCGCGTTTGACTTCATCTTCCAGTGAGGCGCTGACGGGCTTGTTCTTCTCCCCGTCGACCAGCAATTGCTCAACCTCGGCCGCTACCTCAGCAGGGCTTAAAGACGCGCTGCCATCAGGCACGTCGAGGCCTTGGCTGGAGTCAATCCAGACCTCTTCAATGCCACTGTCGAGAATGCGCTGCAGGTCCTTTGCAGAGCTGAGTAAAAACTTGGCTTTCCAGAATGGATGCTCCATCCACGAACCACAAAATTCGTGGATAAACATGCCCTGGCAAAGATCGGTAACAGCAATTCGTTTCAGCACGGCAGGACCCGGCAACGATCAACGGACTTGGTCGGACAACACGGTGTTGGCCTTGTGCAAATTAATACCAGCAAATAGCCACTTTTGCGCTGTGGTTTTTACAAATTCCCCAGGTAAGCGTCACGCTCTTTAGTCGCAGCCCGTCGCCCCTTCAGCACCCTGCATGCCGTGCAGCGCGGTGCCCCTGTTACACTGCACGCCATTTCCGTTTAGCAGGCCTGCACCGTGACTTCCACCGCGTTCAATTCGTTGCCCTTATCCGCCGCCATGTTGGCCAACCTCGAATCGCTGGGGTACGCCGAAATGACGCCGATTCAGGCACAAAGCCTGCCGGTGATTCTCAAGGGCATGGACCTGATTGCGCAGGCCAAAACCGGTAGCGGCAAAACCGCGGCCTTTGGCATTGGCCTGCTTAACCCGCTCAACCCGCGCTACTTCGGTTGCCAGGCGCTGGTGCTGTGCCCAACCCGCGAACTGGCCGACCAGGTGGCCAAGGAAATTCGCCGCTTGGCGCGCAGCGCCGACAATATCAAGGTGCTGACCCTGTGCGGCGGCGTGCCATTTGGCCCGCAGATCGGCTCGTTGGAACACGGCGCGCACATTATCGTCGGCACCCCGGGGCGCATTCAGGAACACCTGCGCAAAGGCACGCTCAAGCTTGATGGTCTGAACACCCTGGTACTCGACGAAGCCGACCGCATGCTGGATATGGGCTTTAACGATGCCATCACCGACATCATCAGCCACACCCCGGCCAAGCGGCAGACCCTGCTGTTTTCCGCCACCTACCCGTCCGGGATCAAACAGCTGTCTGCCGCCATCATGCGTGACCCGCAGCAAGTGCGCGCCGAGTCGCTGCACACCGACAACCAGATCGAACAGCGTTTCTACGAGATCGACCCCGACCAGCGTATGCAGGCGGTGACCAAGTTGCTTGCCCACTTCCGCCCGCAGTCCTGCGTGGCGTTTTGCTTTACCAAGCAACAATGCCAGGAAGTGGTCGACCACCTCACCGCCAAAGGTTTTTCCGCCCAAGCGCTCAACGGTGACCTGGAGCAGCGTGACCGCGACCAGGTATTGGCCATGTTCGCCAACCGCAGTTGCAGCATCTTGGTGGCCACCGACGTGGCGGCACGTGGGTTGGATATCGACGCCCTGGACATGGTGATCAACGTCGAGCTGGCGCGTGACTCGGAAATCCATATCCACCGCGTCGGCCGCACCGGCCGTGCCGGCGAAAAAGGTTTGGCAGTGAGCCTGGTGGCGCCCGCCGAAGGGCAACGCGCGCAAGCCATCGAAACCCGCCAACAGGCGCCGCTGAATTGGGACCAGATTGATAACCTCAAAGCCCAGCCTGGCGGCCCCTTGCAGCCGCCGATGGTAACCCTGTGCATTGGCGCCGGCCGTAAAGAGAAAGTGCGCCCTGGCGATATTCTCGGCGCGCTAACCGGCGATGCCGGCATCCCCGGTGACAAGGTCGGCAAGATTGCGATTTTTGATTACCAAGCCTACGTGGCGGTGGATCGCAATGTGGTAAACCAGGCGCTGAATCGTTTAAATAGCGGCAAGATCAAGGGCAAATCGATCCGCGTGAGAATGCTCTAACGCCTCGTAGGCTGTGCCGTGCGCACCATTGCAATCCTTTGAAAGAACGCAATGGCGCGCGCAGCACACCCGAGGGGAGCATCGTTTGAGCGGGTAACGAGGCTGACAAGGAGAAGTGGGTGAGAAATATTCTGGTCGTCGAGGACAGTCCCCTCGTTCTGAAGATTCTCGAGCACCTATTCCGCCAGGAGCCCAACCTGCAACCGGTGTTCTGCGCCTCCCTGGGCGAAGCGCAGGTGATGCTGGAAACCTCCGCCGGCTTGTTTTTCGCGGCCATCGTCGACCTTAACCTGCCCGATGCCATGGACGGTGAAATCGTCGACTTGGTGCTGGGTTTCAACCTGCCCTGCATCGTGCTGTCCGGTTCCTACAACGAGCAACGCCGCGATGAGCTGTTGCTCAAGGGTGTGGTCGATTACGTGCTCAAGGAAAGCCAGCATTCCTATGAGTACGCCTTTCGCCTGCTGCACCGGTTAGAGAGCAACAGCCAGGTGAAAATCCTCGTCGCCGAAGACTCCGACGCCACCCGCCACTTCATTCGCCGCATCCTTACCTCGCACCTGTATCAGATCATCGATGCGGTAGACGGTAACCAGGCCCTGCAAATTCTCAAAGAACAGCCCGATATCGACCTGCTGCTGGTGGACCACAGCATGCCCGGCATCAGTGGCTTCGACTTGGTCAAGCTGCTGCGGCAAAAGATGAAGCGTTCGGACCTGATTATTCTCGGTCTGTCCGCCGACACCAAAGGCTCGCTGAGTGCACTGTTTATCAAGCACGGCGCCGACGATTTTCTGCGTAAGCCATTCTGCCCTGAAGAACTCAACTGCCGAGTGATGTCGACCCTGGAACGCCGCGACCTGATGCAACAGCTCAAGCAGGCGGCGCTGTTCGATTCACTGACCAACCTGTACAACCGCCGCGCTTTTTACGAGCAAGGCGCGCAAATGTGCAAACTGGCGCAGCGTGGCGGGCAGGAGTTGAGCGTGGCCATGCTGGACCTGGATTTTTTCAAAAGCATCAACGACGACCACGGCCACGCCAGTGGCGACACGGCGTTGGTGCTGTTTTCCCGCGCGCTATTGCAGGTGTTCCCCGATGCCTTGCTCGGGCGATTGGGCGGCGAAGAGTTTGCCCTGCTCACCCGTCAGGACGCCTCGGCGCTGCAAGGGGCATTGGAGCAGTTGCGGCAGATTTCCGTGGGGCTGAAGTACGCGGCGGATGCACCGCCGCTGAATTTCAGCGCGGGCGTATTCCAGGGCGCACCGGAAGATCTGGAAAGCCTGCTGCACCAGGCAGACACCCGCCTGTATCAGGCCAAACATCAGGGCCGCGGGCGCACCGTCAGCAATTAGTCTTCTATTTCGCCAGGGTCCTGGCCTGAGCTGCCGCTAGCGCCCTGCGCTGCCGCGAAGCCATGGGCGGCATAAATTTTCGCGTAGGTACCGTCTTCACGCATGGCCTGCATGGCTTTATCAAAGCCGTCGACTATCTCTTGGGCATGGGGGTGGCTGCTGCGCACCAGAATATGCAGGCCATTTTCACTCAGCGGTGTGGGCAGAAACTCCAGTTGTTCTTCAAGGCCGCGCAACTCGTACTGAAAGTAATGACGCGCCACCAGCTCATCTTCCAGAGTCAGTTGCACCCGGCCAGCAGCGAGCATGCGCGCGCCCATGGCAAAGTCCACCACCGGCACTTTAAGTAGCTGTGGAGCGGCGTCGAACTCAGCCTGGTAGGAATAACCACGGACCACCGCGATGCTGTTATCGCCCAGATCGCTCAAGGCACGGAACTGCAGGTCACTGCCCTTGCGCCGCAAGAAGCGGATGCGGTTAACCAGATAGGGCTCGGAGAACACGCCGTAGGTGGCACGTTCCTGGTCGAACCAGGCGCTGACCACAATGTCGTAATCGGCCACCTGCAGGCCATGCAGCACACGGGCCCAAGGCACTTGAAAATAAGAGCTGGCATAGCCTGCACGCTTTAGCGCGGTGATCACCAGGTCGCTGGATAGGCCGTTGTTAAGCAGATTGACGTCATTAAACGGTGGCCACGTATTGGCGACCAGGCGCAGTGATTCAGCACTCGCCGAGGCGCTACAGGCTAAAACCAGCCACAACATAAGGCGCGGAAATAACTTCATGCCTGCGTCTTCTTTAATCCGACCCATGGATAAAACAGCTTAGTCAGGCCAACGCCCACAACACCAGTACCGATGATGGGAAACGCCAAGTTTTCTGCAACGCTTGCGCTAAACTGCCGCCCCGGTAGACAAGGCAGAATTTTCAGAGGTGCGCGTGCAAGCTTCGGATGTTGTGATTATTGGCGCAGGCGCCGCCGGTTTGATGTGTGCATTGAGCGCCGCTGCGCGCGGCCGTCAGGTGCTGCTGCTGGACCATGCCAACAAGGCCGGGAAGAAAATCCTGATGTCCGGCGGTGGGCGTTGCAACTTCACCAATATGTATACCGAGCCGAGCAACTTTCTGTCGCACAACCCGCACTTCTGCAAATCAGCTCTGGCGCGCTACACCCAATGGGACTTTATCGCGCTGGTAGGCAAGCACGGCGTGCCCTACCACGAGAAAAAACTCGGCCAGCTGTTTTGCGATAACAAAGCCAGCGACATTCTCGAGATGCTGCTTAGCGAATGCGAACAGGCCGGGGTGAAGCTGCACCTAAATACAGCCGTTACCCAGATCGACAAAAGCGACAGCGGCTACAGGCTGCAAACCGGCATTGGCGCCGTTAGTTGCACCTCGTTGGTAATCGCCACTGGCGGCCTGTCGATTCCCACTCTGGGGGCCACCGGCTTTGGCTATCAGGTGGCCAAGCAGTTTGGCCACACCTTGCTGCCGACCCGCGCAGGCCTGGTGCCATTTACCATCACCGACCAACTCAAAGAACTGTGCACCGAGCTCTCCGGCACCTCGGTGGACTGCCTGGTCAGCTGCAACGACGAAAGCTTTCGGGAAAATATTCTGTTCACCCACCGCGGCCTGAGCGGCCCGGCGATTCTGCAGATTTCTTCGTATTGGCTACCCGGCCAAGCTGTCTCGATCAACCTGCTCCCCGACCATGACCTGTCGACCTGGCTGGCCGAGCAACAAGCCGAGCGGCCTAATAGCGAACTGAAAACCCTGCTCGGTGAGTTGTTCACCAAGAAGATGGCCAGCCTGCTCGCCGAGCAGTGGTTCGACTCCAAACCAATGAAGCAATACACCCACGCCGAGCTGGCGACGATTGCCGAGCAGCTTTCCAACTGGCAAGTGGTGCCGGCCGGTACCGAGGGCTACCGCACGGCAGAAGTGACCCTCGGCGGCGTCGATACCAAAGAGGTGTCGTCCAAAACCATGGAATCGCTGAAGTCGCCGGGGCTGTATTTTGTCGGCGAGGTGCTGGATGTCACCGGCCATTTGGGCGGCTTTAACTTCCAGTGGGCCTGGGCCTCGGGTTACGCCGCCGCGCAGTATGTTTAAACGCGCCAGCACTCGGCCGCGTGAATAAGTAGAGGGTGACGTGACTTCGCCGCGGCGCGAGTGTCCAACTTGGCCAAGCGTGAAGGCGTGCGCGCTGATCGCCCATGGTTTTACAAAAAACCTTGAGCCGGCGGTTCGCACTGCTGCACTTATCCGCTCTAATCACCTTATTGCCCGCCAGGTTGTCTGCCACTGATGCCAGCTCCAACTATTCGCCAAACCCTTCGCCGCTTATGGGCGCAGGACAAGTTCAGCTACAGCCTGCGGGCCTTTGTCGCCCTTACCGGGATCATGGCGCTGTGCTGGACCCAGGATGCCATGCACCAGCTGATCCCGCTGTTTCTCGGGGTTATCGCCAGCGCCCTGGCAGAAACCGACGACAGCTGGCAGGGCCGCCTCAATGCCCTGCTGGTGACCCTGGCCTGTTTTAGCGTGGCCTCGGTGGCGGTGGAATTGCTCTTCCCCATGCCATGGGTATTCGGCGCGTCAATGGCGCTGGCGTGTTTCTGCCTGACCATGCTCGGTGCCCTGGGCGAGCGTTATGCGCGTATTGCCCAGGCCACCTTGATTCTCTCGGTGTACACCATGATCGGCGTTGACCAGCGTGATGGCGCGCAGGTCAGTTTCTGGCATGAGCCGATGCTGTTGGTGGCCGGCGCGGCGTGGTACGGCTTGTTGTCGGTGATCTGGCAGGCGCTGTTTTCCCATCAGCCGGTGCAGCAAAGCCTGGCCGTGCTGTTCCGCGAACTGGGGCGTTTTCTCAAACTGAAATCGGCGATGTTCGAGCCGGTGCGCGGTGGCGATCTGGAGCAGCAGCGCCTGGCCTTGGCCAAGCAAAACGGCAAAGTGGTGGCGGCACTCAACGCCAGCAAGGAAATTATTCTGCACCGCGTCGACAGCGCGCGGCCGGGACAGAAGATCAGCCGCTACCTGAAGCTGTACTTTATGGCGCAAGACATTCACGAACGCGCCAGCTCCTCGCACTACCCCTACAACGATCTGGCCGAAGCGTTTTTCCACAGCGATGTGCTGTTTCGCTGCCAACGCTTGCTGCGCCAGCAAGGCGAAGCCTGCCAGCGCCTGGGCCTGGCCATACAACTGCGGCAGAGCTTTGATTACGGCGGCCACTCCAGCCAAGCCCTGACCGACCTGCAAGCCTCCCTGGAACACCTGCGTATTCAAAGCAACCCGGCCTGGCGCAGCCTGCTGCGTTCGCTGCGCGCCTTGGCCAGCAACCTCGGCACGCTGAATAACCTGCTGAGCAACGCCAATAACCCTGACGCCCTGGCTGATGAACAGGACAGCAGCCTGCTGGACCGCTCGCCGCGCTCACTTAAAGACATCATCGCCCGCATCCGCCTGCAACTGACGCCCACCTCATTGCTGTTCCGCCACGCGCTGCGCTTGTCCATCGCCCTCAGCGTGGGCTACGGCATGCTGCACCTGATTCACCCCGAGGAAGGCTACTGGATCATCCTCACCACCCTGTTTGTCTGCCAGCCGAACTACGGCGCGACGCGCAAAAAACTGCTGCAGCGTATTGGCGGCACGGTGATTGGCTTGGTCCTGGGCTGGGCGCTGTTCGACTTATTCCCCGGCGCGCTGATTCAGGCGATGTTTGCCGTGGTCGCTGGCGTGGTGTTCTTCGCCAACCGAGCCACGCGCTATATGTTGTCCACCGCGGCGATCACGCTGATGGTGATGTTCTGCTTTAACCAAGTGGGCGATGGCTATGGCTTGATCGTGCCGCGCCTGGTCGACACCTTGCTCGGTGCCTTGATCGCCGGCCTGGCGGTGTTCCTGATCTTGCCGGACTGGCAAGGCCGCAGGCTTAACCAAGTGGTGGCCAACACCCTCAGTTGCAACAGCCGTTACCTGCAAGAAATCATGCGCCAATACGCCTCCGGCAAGCGCGACGACCTGGCCTATCGCCTGGCCCGGCGCAACGCCCATAACGCCGACGCGGCGCTGTCCAGCACCCTGGCCAATATGCTGATGGAGCCGGGGCATTTCCGTAAGGAAGCAGACGTCGGTTTCCGCTTTCTAGTGCTCTCGCACACCTTGCTCAGCTACCTCTCCGCCCTGGGCGCGCACCGTGGCGAGCCACTGCCGAGTGCGGTCGAGCCCAGCCTGATCAACACCGCCGCCAGCACCCTGGCCAGCAGCCTGGATGAAGTGGCGCAAAACCTCGCGCAAAAAACCCCGGTGGTGATTCACAGCGACGCCGAAGAAAACCTGGCGAAAGAGTTGGAGCAATTGCCGGAAGAAATGGACGACCGAGAGCGGCTGGTGCAAAGCGAACTGGCGTTGATCTGTCGGCAGTTGAGCCCACTGCGCACGTTGGCCGCGCATGTGTTGCGCGATCCGGTGACAATTAATACCCCGGGCTGATGCACCACCGTCATTCCCGCGCAGGCGGAATCCAGAATGAAGCGCCTGGCGCGATATCGAAGCCACCGCAGCTATTTTCTGGATCCCCGCCTGCGCGGGGATGACGGTATATGGTTAGCGCAGCATATCCGCCAGCGCATCAATCTCTTCGCGGTGCACGCTGAGCACCTGCAAGCCGCCGTTAATATCCAGCTGGTTATAGGGCGGGAGTAATTTGCCGTAGCCGGTCAGGCTCGGTAGCGGCGGCAAATCCGTGACGTGGTCAAAGCCTTTAAGGCGGTGGTAGCGGGCCAGGTTGACCAGATCGATCAGCTCCATCTGGTAAGCACCCTTTTCACTCCAGTCGCCACTGTGGCGCACGATCTCCACCAGTTCCTCATCCACCGCCCACTTGCGCAGCAGCACGATACCTAAGGACTTGCTGTATTCGTGACAGAGGTTCAGGTACAGCTCGCGGGACGGTTCGACGTCGTCTTTCAACGCGGAGAAAATCGCCAGCGAACCCAGCTCACTCATCAGGCTGGCTAGCAAGGCCTGCTCGGGTTGCACGTGACTGGCCCGGGAAGCGAGAAACGCGCAAATACAGGCCTGCAAAATCAGCCGCTCCCAGGCTTCTTTGAAGAGTTTTTTGTGGGAAGCGCTGTGCAGGGTAAACAGGCTTTGAATGCTGTGGACCATGGTGATGCGGTCGACCTGGCCGACACCTAGCACCTGCATCACATCTTTAAGGGTTTTTGGCCCCCGGCGGGTGCGCGTTAGAGCGCTGGAGGAATACTTGATCAGCAGCGCGGCCAAGGCTGGGTCACGGCTAATCAGTTTACTCAAGGCTTCCAGGCTGATATCCGGGCTGCGCAAGGCTCGGCGAATCTCCAAGGTAAGCGCTGGCAAACTGGGCAGTTGCTCCTCACCGGACATCAACTGCGACACCACCTGCCTGTAGCGGGCATACCCGCTTAACACTGCCGACATGAACCCTTACTCCAGCGCTGGATCTTGTTTGCGTACAGGCTAATCGCTATCAGCGTGTTTGCCCATGGCGCCGGTCTGAAGTGCAGGGAATATTTTCGGCGCGCGCGTCTGTAGCAAGCAGGTTGAACCCGGAGTAAACCCAGGCAGTCCCACACTTACGCATTGCTTTGCCACTGAGGACTGACCATGGAACGCAACAAGCACGACTTGCCCGCCCTGTTCGAACAGCTGGGGTTGGATTCGCAACCGGAAGCCATCGCGCAGTTCATCGCCAGCCATTCACCGCTGCCGGATGAAATCAAAGTATCCAAGGCCAGTTTCTGGTCGCCGTCGCAGCAAGCCTTTTTGCAGGACGAGATTCTCGATGACTCGGACTGGGCGCCGGTGGTCGATCAGCTCAATGTGCTGCTGCGCAAAAAGGTGCCTTAGCCTTCCGCTTCAGGATTGCGGCCCGCCAGATCGCGCCAGGTGAGGTACACCCTGAGGTCGAATTCAAGTTGGTGGTAACCGGGCTGCATATATTCGCAAAGCTGGTAGAAGGCTTTGTTGTGCTCGGCTTCTTTCAGGTGCGCCAGCTCGTGCACCACGATCATGCGCAAAAACTCCGGCGCAGCTTCTTTGAACAGCGCCGCGACGCGAATTTCCTTTTTGGCTTTGAGCTTGCCGCCCTGCACCCGCGAGATGGCCGTGTGCAGGCCCAGCGCGCGGTGGGTCAGGTCCAGGCGGTTATCAAACAGCACCTTGTCGATGCTCGGCGCATTGCGCAGGTGCGCCTGCTTGAGTTCCAGGGTGTAGCTGTACAGCGCTTTGTCGCTTTGCACTGCATGCTTGCCCGGATAACGCTGCTGCAGATAATCCCCCAGGCGATTGCTGGCAATCAGCTTACGCACCTGGTCTTGCAGGGCGGGCGGATAGGCTTGCAGGTACTTGAGTGGCGGCATGGGGAGCCAATTCTTAATGGAGAGTAGGGTGTGCTGTGCGCACCGTGGCGTACATCGGAAGCTCGCGTGGTGCTCACACCGTGCGCGGACCGGCACACCTTACAACAACGAAAAAGCCCGCCATACAGGCGGGCCATTTCTTAGGCGAGAAACGCAGCCGATCAGTTGACCTTGGCGTTCAACTCACCCGAGGCGTAACGCTGGAACATATGCTCAAGGGAGATCGGTTTGATCTTCGAGGCATTGCCGGCGGTGCCGAAGGCTTCGTAGCGGGCGATGCAGACGTCACGCATGGCTTTGACGGTTTCGCCAAAGAATTTGCGTGGGTCGAATTCGCTTGGGTTGGTGGCCATCAGGCGGCGCATGGCACCGGTGGACGCCAGGCGCAGGTCGGTGTCGATGTTGACCTTACGCACGCCGTGCTTGATGCCTTCCACGATTTCTTCAACCGGTACACCGTAGGTTTCTTTGATGTCGCCGCCGTACTGGTTGATGATCGCCAGCCACTCTTGCGGTACCGAAGAAGAACCGTGCATCACCAGGTGGGTGTTGGGAATGCGTTTGTGGATTTCTTTGATCCGGTCGATGGCCAGCACGTCGCCGGTAGGCGGCTTGGTGAACTTGTAGGCACCGTGGCTGGTACCGATGGCGATAGCCAGGGCGTCAACTTGGGTCTTCTTGACGAAGTCGGCGGCTTCTTCCGGGTCAGTGAGCATTTGGCTGTGGTCGAGTTGACCTTCAGCGCCAATGCCGTCTTCTTCGCCGGCCATACCGGTTTCCAACGAACCCAGGCAACCCAGCTCGCCTTCAACCGAAACGCCGCAGGCGTGAGCCATGGCTACGGTCTGTTGGGTAACGCTGACGTTGTAGTCGTAGTCGGTTGGGGTTTTGCCGTCGGTGCCCAGCGAGCCGTCCATCATCACCGAGCTGAAGCCCAGTTGGATCGAGCGCTGGCAAACGTCAGGGCTGGTGCCGTGGTCCTGGTGCATGCACACCGGGATATGCGGGAATTCTTCGATTGCCGCGAGGATCAGGTGACGCAGAAACGGCGCACCGGCGTACTTACGTGCACCGGCCGAAGCCTGCACGATCACCGGGGAATTGGTCTTGTCAGCCGCTTCCATGATGGCGCGCATCTGTTCCAGGTTGTTGACGTTGAAAGCTGGTACGCCGTAGCCGAATTCGGCGGCGTGGTCCAGCATCTGGCGCATGCTGATAAGTGCCATGGTTTAACTATCTCCCGGTTTCGCTAGTTAATCGTGCAAGCCTGCAAGTGCGGGCATTGTATAGGCGAAGAAGGCGCTGCGTTAGGCCCCCTGCCGTGGATTGCTTATTGAGCTTTGCACCCTCGGCCAATCAGATCGTTATTGGCGACCCAGTAAACCAGGCCTTCCTGTTCTTTTATGTGAAAGGCCAAAACGTCGCTGCTATAGAAAGCCCCGGTCTCGACAGGTTCCTGCTTGAGCCGATAAACGATATCGCCGCCGGCCAGGCGCACATCTACGGCGCTCCCGTTAGCCTCGGCATAACGCCACAGCACCTTGGCTTGGCTGTCGCAGGTCCACTGTGTCCACTGCTCGGTGGGCTGCGAGCTGGCACAACCAGCAAGCAATACAAGGGCCAGCAGCCCCATGACGGCTTTCATCCACACTCCTTATGGGCCAGCGTTGGCGTGCCCGGCTTTGGCTCAATCAAGAGCGGCTCAGTCAGGGGCAATTTTGCTCATGACTGTCTGATACAGGTTCACCCGTGGTTTGTGCTTCTACCCGCTGATCGTTCTGGTTGGT
>NZ_JBBNAH010000140.1:0-2608 GCF_037994325.1 Pseudomonas sp. | reverse complement strand
GGGAGAGGGTGCCCGAAGGGCGGGTGAGGGGCTTTTGCTTTTAGCGGTGATTGCGTGTGTCCCGGCCCTCACCCCCGGCCCCTCTCCCGCTTGCGGGAGAGGGGAGCAGAGCAGTTGAGTTTGTTTTGAGTTGGTTATCTAGACGCCATCCAAATAAACAACCCCGCCTGAAACACGCAAAACGCTACCAAGCAGGCGATGGTGAAGCGCTGGGTGCTGTCTTCGCGGCGCAGGCTGTCGAGGCGTTGTTGGAATTTGAGTAGCTTGCCGTCTTGCTCTCGCAAGTTGTGGTCGGCCTGTTCGAGCATGGCGGCGGCGTCGAGCAGTTCGATGCTTTGCACTTTTTCTTTGTTCCAGTCGCCCCTTAGCGAGCTGACCCTCGGCGCCGAGTAGGTGGCTTTGGCTTGCTGCGGGTCGGGGTAGTCGAGGTCAAAGCCTTGGGCTTTGAGGAAGTGGTCGCGGCGCATGCGCGCGTCTTCGCTGAGTACGTCTTTAATGCCTAACGCGCCGCCTTCAACGGTGTAGTGCGCGCAGCGCTGTTGTGCCCAGGCGATCCCTTGGGCCAGCAGAAAACGGCCCAGCCCACGGTTGATCGGTTCCACATGCAGGCCCTTATCCGGGCCGAAGCGCACTTCTTTAAGGCGGTGGTCGATCCACACTTCCAGTACGTTGTCGCCCTTGCGGGTAAGGATGCCCGGCAAGTTGATGCTTAAACGCAGGAAACTCTGCTCGGGACTATGCCGCGCCAACCGGCCCATTTGCACAAAGCGCAGGGGCCGCGCTCCGGTGTAGCGGTCGGCCGGCAACGGCGCCAGGCGCAGCAGGCGAAATTGTTCGTCTGGGAGCGCGCTCCATGGGTGCGGCAGCGATTCGTTGACCTCGCTGACGGCGGTCTCCTCAGGTGACGGCGCTTGTTGTTCGGTGTCGGTCATGCGCGTGTTCCAAGCCATGTGCGTAGAGCGTACGGGTCTTGGCTGCTATCGGCTAGCCCACGCCGGGCTTGAGGCTGGCGCAGTGCTATTACGTTTTCGCCGGTTGCACCGTCAGCACAAAACTCACCAGGCGCCGGGTCAGTTCACTGGCCAGCGGCAGACGCGGGTCGTTGTAGGACGCCAGCTGCACTTTCGCTTCATCGGCTACGATGCGCAGTACATGGTTCATGCCGTCGATCACTACCAGTTGCGCATCGGCCTTGGCGGCTTTCAAGGCCTTGGCGTCGGCCACTTCCACCTGCATATCGTGGCTGCCCTGCAGGATCAGCGCGGGCAGCTTCACTTGCGCAAACGCGGCGGCTGGGTCTTGGCGAAACAGCGACATCAGGTACGGCTGTACGCTGGGGCGAAACAGCACCTGCAGGTCAGCCGGCACATGGGGCACGGCTTGGCCGGCTTTAAGTTGGTCGATGGTCCACAGGCTTTGCGGCAGCAGGGCAGCGGGCTGACGTTCGCGCAACTGTTCTTTTAATACTTGGTCGATGGGTCGCCCGGTGCCGGCAATCGACACCAACGCGTCGGCGCCTGCAGTTGGCGCGGCGAGGGTGGCGATCAGTGCGCCTTCGCTATGGCCCACCAGCGTCAAAGTGGAAAAACGTTCGTCCGCTTTGAGCTGGTGGCTCCATTGCACGGCGTCTTGCACATACTTTTCTACGCTGAGGTCGCGTTCATCCGGCGTGGCAGGGCGGCTGGCGGCGATGCCGCGTTTGTCGTAGCGCAGGCTGGCGATGCCATTTTTGGCCAGGGTTTGCGCCAGTAATTTAAGGCTGTCGTTATTGCCGCCTTCGGGGTTATTGCCGTTGCGGTCGGTGGGGCCGGAGCCGGCAATCAGCAGTACCACCGGCACCGGCGTTTCGCTTTTGGGTAGCAACAGCGTGCCGAACAATTCGCCGCTGGCGGTGGTCAGGCTCATCGGCCGTTGCAGTACGGTAAAGGCTTGCGCCTGGCTCAAGGTGGGCAACAGAAACAACAGCAGCAAGACAAACGCGCGCGGCATCGAAGTGGCTACATATAAGGAGGTAGCCGCTTTGACGCAGTAGATGGAATAAGGTTCGAGGATGAACTGCGCAGAGCGCGCGGGTATACTCCACGGCCCTGATTTGTAACCGATGTTTGTGGCTGATTTTCGCGGAGCGCCCTGCATGTCCGGCAATACCTACGGCAAGCTATTTACTGTTACCACCGCTGGCGAAAGCCATGGCGCCGCCCTGGTGGCCATTGTCGATGGCTGCCCACCCGGCCTGGAGCTTAGCGAAGCCGACCTGCAGATCGACCTCGACCGCCGCAAGCCCGGCACCAGCCGCCATACCACCCAGCGCCAGGAAGCCGATGAAGTCGAAATCGTCTCCGGCGTGTTTGAAGGCAAAACCACCGGCACGCCCATCGGCCTGCTGATCCGCAATACCGACCAGAAGTCCAAAGACTACTCGGCGATCAAAGACCTGTTCCGCCCGGCCCACGCCGACTACACCTACCACCACAAATACGGCGTACGCGACTACCGTGGTGGCGGCCGCAGCTCGGCGCGCGAAACCGCGATGCGGGTTGCCGCTGGCGCCATCGCCAAGAAAGTGCTGGCCGGTTTCGGCATCCAGGTGCGTGGCTATATGAGCCAA
>NZ_JBBNAH010000139.1:0-1299 GCF_037994325.1 Pseudomonas sp. | reverse complement strand
CTTCTAGGCAGGCCAAGGCGGCCTGGGCAAGAAACTGGCGAATAATATGGGCGTTGATGATCGGCGTTAGGCCGAGCAGCAACATCGGATACACAGCGAAAAATGAGCCGTTGTCCCAGTCCATCAGCTTGCTGATAAACAGCCCCAGCGTACCGCCCGTAGCAATGCGCAGGCACTGGCGCAGGCCGTTGTCGGTAAGGGCGGGAAGGCTCATGGCGCGCCTAGTAGATGTAGTGCAGCAGGCTGATCAGGCGAATCTGCACCCGGCCAAAAAACGCCGCCAGCGGCGCGTCATGCGGGTACAACTGCACCGTGGCCTTGGCGCCGCTGGGCAGCGCCTGGGGCAAGGCCTGGTCCAGGGCAATATGCAGGCGCTGACGCTGGGCATCACGCACCCAGCGATCAGAAATAGCCGGCGACGCCAGGTCACCGTTGGCCTCCAGCTGGCCCTCTTTCACCCCCGCATCAATGGCGCTGACGGTGGCGGCAAACACCTGGCCCGGCAAACCGTCGAACACCACCGAAGCGGGGTCTTGCAGGCTGACATAGCGCAGGGCTTTTTCGCGAAAGTCAGCGCTGATATCGGCTTCATCTGCTACCAACGCTGCCACCGCACTGCCGGCCGCTACATAGGCACCTGGGGATAACTGCAAGTTACTCAAGGTGCCGCTGCGCTCGGCGCGCACTTCGCTGTAGGCCAGCTGCAACTTGGCTTGCGCCAATGCGTTGCGCGCCAGACGCAGGGCCAGGTTGCCCTCGCCCGCCTCACCACGCTCAACCAGCAACTCACGGATGCGCGCCGAGGCAGCACTGACCTTGGCCTGGGCGGCAGCCGTTTGCGAGGCGGTTTGCTCGTACAGCTGGCGCGACACATTCTGGCTGGCCAACAGCTTGGTCAAGCGTCCGCCTTCACGCTGCAACTCCGCCGCCGTGGCCTGTGCGGCCTGATGTTCGGCGCGCGCGGCAGCAAGGGCCGCGTCCAATTGCTGATTGTTCTGTTCGGCCTGTTCCTCAGCCAACTCAGCAGCGTGCACGGCAAGGCGGAACGGCTCGGGATCAAGGCGAAAGAGCAACTGCCCGGCCTGCACATGGGCGTTGTTGGCCACGGCGATCTGCAACACCTGGCCGCTGACCCGTGGCGCAATACGCAGCACCGGGCGCGTCAGTTGCGCCTGCGGGGTGATGGGCATCCACAGGTCGGCCGCGAGAAAGTAGCCGAATAACAGCACGAAGGCCGCAATCGCGACCCGCACGCGGCGAGCAAAGCGCTGCTCCGCAGTCATGCGCACCTCTAAATAC
>NZ_JBBNAH010000138.1:0-17147 GCF_037994325.1 Pseudomonas sp. | reverse complement strand
GCTATGAATGGCTCAACGACGGCGAACCCGGCCGGGTGATTCCCACCATTCGCGGCCGCGCGCACCTGAGTGCCGAGGCCACCTTATTGCTGGAAGAAGACGATCCGTTCGCCTGGGGCATTGTGCTGTGAATGCTGATGTCATCATCGTTGGCGCCGGCATTATCGGCGCAGCCTGCGCCCATGAGTTCGCCGGGCGTGGCCTTGATGTGCTGCTGCTGGATGACGGGCGCGGCGGCGCCACCGCAGCCGGTATGGGCCATTTGGTGGTGATGGATGACAACCCGGCCGAGTTGGCCTTGAGTAGCTATTCCCTGAGCCTGTGGCGCGAGTTAGCGCCGCAGCTCAGTGACGATTGTGCCTACCGCAACTGCGGCACGCTGTGGCTGGCGGCCAATGATGAAGAGCTGGCAGTCGCCGAACAAAAACGCGCGCTGCTGGATGGCGAGGGGTTGGGCTGTCGCCTGCTTACCGCCAGCGCCGTGCACAGAGCCGAACCGATGCTGCGGGCGGGCTTGGTCGGCGGCCTGCATGTCAGCGGTGACGGCATCGTTTACGCGCCTAATGTCGCGCGCTGGTTACTGGCCCAGCAGCCGTCGCGTATCCGCCAACAGCGGGCGCAAGTGGCCGAGGTCAGCGGTAATCGCCTGCGCCTGACTAGCGGCGAATGGCTAAGCGCCGAGGTGGTGGTACTGGCCACCGGCAGCGCCCGCGAGCTGTGCCCCGAGTTGCCGATTCGGCCGAAGAAGGGCCACCTGCTAATCACTGATCGCTACCCCGCGCGCATTCGCCATCAGTTGGTGGAGCTGGGCTATGTCAGCAGCGCCCACAGCAGCTCCGGCACTTCAGTGGCCTTTAATGCGCAGCCGCGGCCGACCGGGCAAATCCTTATTGGCTCATCGCGGCAGTTCGACAGCCTGGACCCGGCGGTCGAACACGACGTACTCGGGCGCATGCTGCAACGGGCCATCGATTACTTGCCTGACCTGGCGCAGAGCAACGCCATCCGCAGCTGGACCGGCTTTCGCGCCGCCACGCCAGACAGCTTGCCGCTGCTAGGCCGGCACCCAGAGCAAGCGGGTTTGTGGCTGGCCTTGGGGCATGAAGGCTTGGGCGTTACCACCGCGCCGGCCAGCGCCAAATTGCTGGTGGCGCAGGTATTCAACCAGCCCAGCGCGATCGCCATTAAGCCCTACCTGCCGCAGCGTTTTGCCGCTATGGAGCAGCCGGCATGATCGAACTCAATGTAAACGGCCAAGCCGTGCACGTAGCCCCCGGCACCAGCGTTGCCGCTGCTTTGTACCTGGCCGGCGATGGCAGCAGCCGCACCTCGGTGGGCGGCCAGCGTCGCGCGCCGCTGTGCGGGATGGGCATTTGCCAGGAATGCCGGGTGACTATCGACGGCCAGCGCCAATTGGCCTGCCAGACAACCTGCAGCAACGGCATGCACGTGGAGACTCAGCCATGAGGCGTGAATTCGATTTGCTGATTATTGGCGCCGGCCCAGCGGGCATGGCCGCAGCAATGGCGGCCAGCAGCAGCGGCAAACGTATTGCCCTGCTCGACGATAACCCGGCTACGGGCGGGCAAATCTGGCGCGCGGGCGCCAAGGCGCCGGTGTACCCAGCGGCAGAAAAACTGCGCGCAGAGCTGGACGCGGCGAACAACATCGAGCTGTTTACCGGCACCCGCGTTATCGCGCAAACCGCCAGCCACGAACTGCTGCTGGAGAATGCGCTGCATAGCTGGCGTATCGGCTACGGCCAACTGATCTTCTGCACTGGCGCGCGCGAAGTGCTGCTGCCCTTTCCTGGCTGGACGCTGCCCGGCGTCACTGGCGCTGGCGGCCTGCAAGCATTGATCAAAGGCGGTATGCCGCTGCGTCATCAGCGCGTGGTGATTGCTGGCAGCGGCCCATTGCTGTTGGCCAGCGCCGCCAGTGCAAAAAGCGCCGGGGCACAGGTGTTACATATCGCCGAGCAGGCTTCCAGCGCCGCCCTCGCCGCCTTCGCGATGCACCTGCCGCGCTGGCCCAGCAAGTTGCTCCAGGCCGTGCAGCTGTTTGATCGTCGTTACCACGGCAACAGTCAGGTGGTCGAAGCCTTGGGCGATGGCCGGCTCGAAGCCGTGCGAATCCGTCAAGGCAATCGCCTGCGGGAAATCCCCTGCGAGCGCCTGGCCTGCGGCTTTGGTTTGCGCGCCAATACCGAGCTGGCGCAGACCTTGGGCTGCAGCATTGGTCAGCAAGCCATTGAGGTGGACGACCTGCAACGCACCACCCTGCCCGACCACTTCGCGGCGGGCGAATGCACCGGCATTGGCGGTAACGAGTTAGCCCAGGTGGAAGGCGCCATCGCCGGCTTTGCCGCCATTGGCGAACAGGCTAAAGCGCAGGCACTGTTTGCCAAGCGCCAGCACTGGCAAGCCTTCGCCGATCTGCTGAAAAAACACTTCAGCCTTAACCCCACCCTCAAGCAACTGCCCGCCGCCGACACCCTGCTGTGTCGCTGTGAAGATGTGCCCTACGGCGCCGTGGCCGGGCACGCCGACTGGCGTCAGGCCAAGCTCAGCAGCCGCTGCGGCATGGGCGCTTGCCAGGGCCGGGTATGCGCCACGGCGGCAGAATTTCTCCTCGGCTGGCCCACGCCCAGCCTGCGCGCACCCTTCGTGCCGGCGCGGGTGGCCAGCCTATTACCGGCCGCCGCGCTTCCCAGCGCCGCGCAGCCGGCCGTAGAGTAGAGCCGCCGCCATGATTGGAGTTGCCCAGCGCCATGTTGTCGTCCTTGCCCGCCACACCTCGGGACTTGCCCGACCTGCTCGGCAGCCTGATGCAAATCGCGCCGCTGTTGGATGCCATGCCCGGCGTGGTGTTTTTTATCAAGGATATGCAGGCGCGTTACGTGCTCGCCAACCAAACCCTGGCCCAGCGCTGCGGCCTGCGCGACAAAGACGCGCTGTTGGGCAAGACCGCTGCCGAGGTGTTTCCGGCACGCTTTGGCTCGCTGTATACCGAGCAGGATGTACAGGTGATGAGTGGCGGCAACCCGCTCAGCGATCAATTGGAATTGCACCTGTATCCCGGCCGCGAACCGGGTTGGTGTTTGACCCACAAGTTGGCCCTGCGCGATCTGCACGGCAGCATCATCGGCATGGCCGGCATTTCCTACGACCTGCTCGCGCCGCAGTCCAGCCACCCCGCTTACCAGAAGCTGGCCAGCGTCGATGCGCATATTCGTCAGCACTACGCGCAGCCCATCAGCCTTGGCGACCTGACGCACATTGCCGGCTTGTCGGTGGCGCAGTTAGAGCGGCACTGCAAACGCATCTTCCAGCTCACACCACGGCAGATGATCCACAAAGCGCGCTTGGGCGCTGCCTCGCAGCTATTGGCCGGCGATTTGCCGATTACCGAAATCGCCCTGCTGTGCGGCTACACCGACCACAGCGCCTTCAGTCGCCAATTCAAAGCCCTCACCGGGCTTTCGCCAACGCGCTACCGCGACAGCCTGGCCGCGCACTAACACGCCTAATCCACACCCTGCACGGGGCCTGCCCCCGCGCGGGCACCTGCGCGTCAGCTTTGTTTATCCACAGCACAACGTTTATCCACAACCTATCTGGAGTCGAGCATGAGCAATAATCCCAGCTGGAGCGGGGTGTTCCCCGCCGTAACCACGCAGTTCCGTTCCGACTTTTCGGTAGACCTGGACGCCACCCACGCGGTGATAAGCGGCTTGGTGCGCGATGGCGTATCGGGTTTGGTGATCTGCGGCACGGTGGGGGAAAACACCTCGCTGAGCGTCGAGGAAAAAATCAGCCTGGTGGAAGTGGCCAAAGATGCGTCGGCCGGTCGTGTGCCGGTGATTTCCGGCGTGGCCGAATTCACCAGCCTGAATGCCAGCAAGGTGGCCAAGGAAGTGCAACGTGTGGGTGCCGACGGCATCATGCTGATGCCGGCTTTGGTGTACTCCTCCAAGCCCTTCGAAACCGCTGCGCACTTTCGCAGCGTGGCCAGCAGCATCGACTTGCCGGTGATGGTCTACAACAACCCGCCGATCTACAAAAACGACGTGACGCCAGACATCCTGATTTCCCTCGCCGACTGCGACAACATCGTCTGCTTTAAAGACTCCTCCGGCGATACCCGGCGCTTTATCGACGTACGCAACGAAGTGGGCGAGCGCTTTGTGCTGTTCGCCGGTTTGGATGATGTGGTGCTGGAAAGCATTGCTGTGGGCGCAGTGGGCTGGGTGTCGGGCATGTCCAACGCCTTCCCCAAAGAAGGTGAAACCTTGTTCCGCTTGGCCAAGGCTGGGCGCTTTGCCGAGGCCATGCCGCTGTACGAATGGTTTATGCCACTGCTGCACCTGGATGCCCGTCCGGACCTGGTGCAATGCATCAAGCTGTGCGAGCAGATTATGCAACGCGGCAGCGCCCTGACCCGGCCACCGCGCTTGGCCTTGCCAGACAGTGATCGGCAGTTTGTCGAAACCGTAATGGAAAAGGCCCTGAGCAAGCGCCCGGTGTTGTTGGATGTAGGGCTTTAACCCGCGCCTTGGGCGGCTGACAAACTCGCGCTTCATCGCAAGGGCGCTTCAGCCGTCTGCTCCCTTGCCAGCATTTTTCCCTGCGTAGCCCTCACTGTCGGCCTCTGGACGAGAGGCCGATTGGCCAGCACATACTACAAATACTTGTACAAGCCCCTTGACCTGTACAACCACTTCTCTATGCTCAGCCTCTAAAGCTGTACAAGCTTTTAACCTTGTACAACTCCACCACAGAGGCAGCCATGGGTCAGACGAAGCCAAAAATAGCCATCAGCGCCTGTTTGCTAGGTGATGAAGTGCGCTTTAACGGCGGGCATAAGCGCTCAGAGCTGTGCACCGAGCGTTTGGCAGAACACGTGGAATTGCTCGGGGTATGCCCCGAAGTGGCCATCGGCATGGGCACGCCCCGCGAGCCGATCCGCCTGGTGGGTGATATCGCCGCGCCAAGTGCGGTCGGCACGGTGCATCGCGAACTGGATGTCAGCGCCCCGCTGCGTGACTACGGCAAGCACATGGCCGCGCAACTGCCCGGTATCAGCGGCTACATCTTTATGCAGAAGTCGCCCTCGTGCGGGCTTTACCGGGTCAAGGTGTACCAGGCTAATGGCTTGCCCGCGCCCGGCGGTGGACGCGGTCTGTACGCCGCAGCGTTTTGCGCTGAACATCCTGACTTGCCCGTTGAAGAAGAAGGTCGCCTGAACGATCCGGTGCTGCGGGAAAACTTTCTCAGCCGGGTTTACGCCTATGCCGATTGGCAAGAACTGCTGCAACGCGGCCTCACCTTGCATCGTTTGACCAGCTTCCATGCCCGCTACAAGTACCTGTTGCTGGCCACCAACCCGGACCAATACCGCGCCCTCGGCAAGCTCCTGGGCAGCCTGAACAAACACAACCTGGCCGAGATCGCACCGTGCTATTTCAGCGCCTTGATGGTCGCTCTACAACGCTGCGCCACCCGTGGCACCCACAGCAATGTGTTGCAGCACATCAGCGGTTATCTCAAGCAAACGCTGACTAGCGAAGAAAAAGCCGAAATGCAGCAACTCATTGAGCAGTACCGCCGCGGCTACGTGCCGTTGGTAGTGCCCTTGACCCTGCTTAAGCACCACTTTCTTCTGCACCCAGACCGATATATTTCCCAGCAGGTGTACCTGCAGCCGCATCCGGCCAACCTCAGCCTGCGCAATGCGCTCTGACCTGGAATCTGACTACACGCTATGAGCAAACACGCCCCGCAAATTGACGAACTTGAAGACAGCACCGATGCCGAGCTGCAAGCGGCGCTGGCCAATAACCTGCTGCCGATCCGTGAGGTGTCGCGTATCACCGGGGTTAACCCGGTTACCTTGCGTGCCTGGGAGCGGCGCTATGGCCTGATCGTGCCGCAGCGCACGGCCAAAGGGCATCGCTTGTACACCGAAGCGCACATCGAGCGCATCCAGGCGATTCTGACCTGGCTCAATCGTGGCGTGGCGGTCGGCCAGGTGAAAGCACTGCTGAAAACCGCCGCCCTGCCCAACGCCCACGTCGACAGCAATGGCTGGCAGGAGGCCCGCGTCGCGCTGCTCAATGCCATCAGCGAACAGGCTGAGCGGCGCTTGGATGACGCCTTCAAACGGGTGGAGCAGTTGTATCCGCCCAAGCTGCTCTGCGAGCAATTGCTCTTGCCACTGCTGGCTGAGCTTGAGCAGCGCTGGCAGGGCCAGTTCGGTGCCACTCTGGAGAAAGTATTTTTCTACTCCTGGCTGCGCAGCAAGCTCGGCGCGCGCATTTACCACAACAACCGTCAGCTCGGCGGCGCACCACTGTTACTGGTGAACCTTTCCGACCTACCGATGGAGCCAGCACTGTGGCTGTCGGCCTGGCTGCTCAGCAGTGCCGATTGCGCCGTCGAGGTGTTCGACTGGCCGCTGCCACCGCTGGAATTGGCCCTGGCCATTGAGCACATCAAACCCCGCGCCACCTTGCTGTACTCCGGCCAGGCCTTAGCCAGCGCGCAACTGCCCAAGCTGCTTGCAGACAGCAGCTGCCCACGTCTGCTCGTGGGGCCGACTGTGCGTATTCACCAGGCCGATCTGCTCGCCCTGCAAACCCAGCTTAATGGCCTGCACCTGGCGGATGATCCGCTGCTCGCCCTGGAAACCTTGCAACGCCTCGACCTGCTCGGCGCACAGAAGGCGAAAAGCTAATGCGCCAGCTGATGTGGTTTCGCACCGACCTGCGGGTGCAGGACAACAGCGCCCTCGCCGCCGCCATGCAGGCTGGGCCGACCATCGCCGTGTTTCTACTCAGCCCCGGACAATGGCAGCGGCACGATGACGCGCCGAGCAAAGTTGACTTCTGGCTGCGCAACTTGCAGCACCTGAGCGAGGCCCTGGCACAGCTTAATGTGCCGCTGCTGATTCGCAGCGCCGACACCTGGGAGCAAGCGCCGCAGGTGATCGCCGAGCTGTGCAATGAGCATGAGATTGCCTGCGTGCAGGTCAACGAGGAATACGGCCTCAATGAGAGCCGGCGCGACCACGCTGTGGCGGATCGTTTGGGCGAACAAGGCATCAGCTGGCGCAGCCATCTCGATCAATTGTTGTTCCAGCCTGGCAGCGTGCTGACCAAGGCCGGCAACTACTTCCAGGTGTTTAGCCAGTTCCGCAAGGTTTGCTACAGCCGTCTGCACACAGCATTGCCGCCGCTGGTGGCGCTGGCGAAAAAACAGCAGCCGCTGGGCATCAGCGGTGACACGGTGCCGACCGCCGTAGCCGGGTTTCCCACCCCGGACGAAAGCCTGCGCCACCTCTGGCCCGCCGGTGAAGCCGAAGCCCATGAGCGCCTGGAAACCTTTGCCGACGAGCAGATTGGCTACTACCACGAACAACGCGATCTGCCGGCCAAACCCGGCACCAGCCAGCTCTCCACTTATTTGGCGGCAGGGGTGATTTCGCCACGCCAATGCCTGCACCGCGCGTTGATGAGCAATCAGGGGGAGTTCGAAAGCGGCAATACCGGGGTCATCACCTGGATCAGCGAATTACTCTGGCGCGAGTTCTACAAACATATTCTCGCCGGCTACCCGCGGGTGTCTCGCCACCGCGCCTTTCGCCAGGAAACCGAAGCCCTGCCCTGGCGCAATGCGCCCAAAGAGCTGGCCGCCTGGCAACAAGGCCGCACCGGCATTCCGCTGATCGACGCGGCCATTTTGCAACTGCTGGCCACTGGCTGGATGCACAACCGCCTGCGCATGGTGGTGGCGATGTTTTTGACCAAAAACCTGTTGATCGACTGGCGCGAAGGCGAACGCTTTTTTATGCGCCACCTGATCGACGGCGACCTGGCGGCCAACAACGGCGGCTGGCAGTGGAGCGCCTCCACCGGTACCGATTCGGTGCCGTACTTCCGCATTTTCAATCCTGTTAGCCAGTCGCAGCGCTTCGACCCGCAGGGCCGGTTTATTCGCCACTGGCTGCCGCAACTGAGCGGCCTTAGCGACAAAGACGTGCATCAACCGGCTGCCAGCAAAGACCTGTTTAACCGCGTTGATTACCCGGCGCCGATTGTCGACCTGAGCAGCAGCCGCGCGCGCGCCCTCGCCGCGTTTAAAAACCTCGGTGAAACGCAACACCCGCCGCTGTTTCCTGATGACGGCGTGGCTCCCTGGAGGGACTGAAAATGAAGTTCGAGCGACCTGAACCGCCTAACGGTGAGCACCTGCAACGGGAGTTTTTACAGCGCTTTGCCACGGCGTTTGCCAGCCTTAACGCTGACAATCTCGAGCGCCTGGGCCAGCTGTATAGCGACGATGTGCACTTCCAGGATCCGCTGCATGAAATCAACGGCCTAGCGGCCATGCAGGCGTATTTCAAAGAGCTGTACGCCAACGTTCAGGAGCTGCATTTTCAGTTTTACGGCTTTGATCAGCTGTACCCCGGTGCGGGTTATCTGCGCTGGAAAATGACCTACCGCCACCCACGGCTGAAGGGCGGGCAAACCATTGAGGTGGACGGCTGCTCGCATCTGTTATGGCGCGACAAGGTTTACGCCCACCGCGACTACTTTGATGCCGGCGCCTTGCTGTATGAACACCTGCCACTGATGGGCCGGGTTATTCACTGGCTTAAGGGGCGTTTGGCATGAGCGGCGCACGGCGTATCTGGCTCACTGGCGCCAGCAGCGGCATTGGTGCCGCGCTGGCTGAACAACTGCTCGCCGACGGCATGCGCCTGGTGCTTAGCGCGCGGCGTGTCGAGCCATTGCAGGCGCTGGCCGCGCGTTATCCCGAGCAGGTGTTGGTGCTGGCCGGTGACCTTAGCGACCCGGCACAAGTGCGGGAAATCGGCGAACAGATTGGCCAGCAATGGGGCGCGCTGGATGGCGCCATTCTGAATGCCGGCACCTGTGAATACATCGACGCTCAGCACTTTGAAGCGGCCATGGTTGAGCGCGTACTGCGCGCCAATCTGCTGTCGGCCGCTTACTGCATTGAGGCCGCGCTGCCGCTGCTACGTACCGGCGAGAAACCGCACTTGGTGGGCGTGGCCAGCTCGGTAACGTTTTTGCCGCTACCCCGCGCCGAAGCCTATGGCGCCTCGAAAGCCGGACTGCGCTACTTGTTGCAAGCGTTGCGCATCGACCTGGCGGCCGAAGGCATTGATGTCACCGTAGTAAGCCCAGGCTTTGTCGACACCCCGCTGACGCAACAAAACGACTTCGCCATGCCCATGAGCTGGTCGGCGGAAAAGGCCGCCCGCCATATCGCCAAACGGTTGGAAAAACGCCCTTCTGAAATTGCCTTTCCAGGGCCCTTTATCAGCATTCTGAAACTGCTCGCCAGCCTACCCATGCACCTGCAACTGGCCTTGGGCAAACGCATCGCGCGCAGTGAACAAAACACCACCGACAGCAAGGACGCGAGATGAAAATTGCCATTATCGGCAGCGGTATTTCCGGGCTTACCAGCGCCTACTTGCTTAACCGCCAGCACGATATTCAGGTGTTTGAAGCCAGTGACTGGATCGGCGGCCACACCCATACCGTGGACGTGCAGGTCGCTGGTCGCAGCTACGCGGTGGATACCGGTTTTATCGTCTTTAACGACTGGACCTACCCCAATTTTATGCGCCTGCTGGCGCAGCTGAAGGTGGGCTATCAACCCACCGAAATGAGCTTTTCGGTGCGTGACCCGCAGAGCAACGTCGAGTACAACGGCAATACCCTCAACAGCCTGTTTGCCCAGCGCAGCAACCTGTTGTCGCCGACCTTCTGGGGCATGCTGCGCGATATCTTGCGCTTTAACCGCGAAGCCATTGTCGACCTGCAAAACCAGCGCATCGATGCCCACACCACGCTGGGTGCCTACCTGCAGAGCCGTGGCTATGGCCAGCGCTTTATCGACCATTACATCGTGCCCATGGGCGCGGCGATCTGGTCGATGTCGCTGGGGGAAATGCTCAACTTTCCACTGCAATTCTTTGTGCAGTTCTTTAAAAACCACGGCCTGCTGTCGGTGACCAATCGCCCGCAGTGGCATGTGGTCAGCGGTGGCTCGCGAAGTTATGTCGAGCCGCTGTGCGCTTCGTTTCGCCAGCACATCCGCCTTAATTGCTCGGTGTACAAGGTCGAGCGCGACGACTTGGGCGTGACCCTGCACAGCGCCAATGGTGTGGAGCGTTTCGACAAAGTGGTGTTTGCCTGCCATAGCGATCAAGCGCTGAAATTACTGGAAACGCCAACCGAGGCTGAGCAAAGCATTCTCAGCGCCCTGCCCTACGCCAACAACGACGTGGTGTTGCATACCGACACCCGTCTATTGCCCAAACGCCGCTTGGCCTGGGCCAGCTGGAATTACCGGCTCGACGGTGACCGCCAGCGTTCAGCGGCGGTTACCTACAACATGAACATTCTGCAGGGCATCGAAAGCGACACCACCTTTTGCGTCAGCCTCAATCAGAGCGAGGCTATTGACCCGGCCAAAGTGTTATCGCGCCACACCTACGCCCACCCGCAATACAGCCTCGCCGGCATGGCCGCCCAGGCACGCTGGCACGAACTGCTCGGCACGCAGCATACCTATTACTGCGGCGCGTACTGGGCCAATGGTTTCCATGAGGACGGCGTAGTCAGCGCGCTGCGCGTAGCCCGCGCGTTTGGCGAGGAGCTGCAATGAACAGCGCGCTGTACAGCGGCTGGGTGCAGCACCGGCGGTTTAGCCCGCGCGCGCACGCTTTTCGCTACCGCATGGGCTTGTTGTTTATCGACCTGGCCGAACAGGAACAAGTGCTGGCCTTATCGCCACTCGCCGGACGCGGGCGCCTGGCACCGTTTGCCTTTCGCGAAGGGGATTTTCTCCCGGCCTTTACCGGCACTGGCATGCGCTTGAGCGATGCCGTGCGCCAGATCGTCAGCGAAGCACTGGGCCAGCCGCTACTGGGCAAAATCTGCCTGTTGGCGCAGCCGCGCAGTTGGGGCTTGGCGTTTAACCCGGCGAGTTTTTTTTATTGCTACGACAGCGTCGGCCAACTACAGGCGGTGCTCTGTGAAGTGAGTAATACGCCGTGGAAGGAGCGCTATCACTATGTGCTGCCGTGTGAAGACGGTATTCCCGGCCCGCATCAGGTGCGAGTGCATAAGGCCTTCCACGTGTCGCCGTTTTTACCGCGAGATTTGCAATACCGCATGAGCTTCAACCAGCCCACCGACCGCATCGGCGTGCATATGGCTGATTGGCAAGGCGAGCACAAAGTGTTCGACGCCAGCCTGAGCCTGCAGCGCCAAGAGCTGACGCGCGCCAGCCTGCACCGCTATCTGCTGAGTTTCCCCTGGATGACCGGCAAAACCCTGTTGGCCATTTATTGGCAAGCCCTGCGCTTGCTGCTTAAACGCATACCCCTTTTTCCCCACCAGCCAGCGCAGGGTTCCGTGCGCGTGGCCTCGCCGGACCGCCCCAATGAAAAACTTTAGCCTTAGCAGTAAAACCTTTACCCGTAGGGGCAGTGGCATCGGTGCCGGCCTGCTGCGCCGCGCTGTGTTGCGCCTGCTTGGGCAACTGCGCCATGGCCAGTTGAGCATTGTCGAAAACGGCGAGCGCATGGTGTTCGGCCAACCCGGCGCCGAGCTGCAGGCCGAGATTCAGGTGCTCGACCCAGCGGTGTGGGCACTGGTAGCCAGCAACGGTTCCATCGGCTCAGGCGAGGCCTATATCCATGGCTACTGGAGCTCGCCGGACCTGACGGCGGTGATCCGCGTGTTTGTCAGCAACCTCGACCTGCTCGATGCCATGGAAGGCGGCCTGGCCAAACTTGGCCGCCCGCTGCTGGCCGGCCTGCACTGGCTGAACCGCAACACCCGCGCCGGCTCGCAGAAAAATATCGCCGCGCATTACGACCTCGGCAATGAACTGTTTGAACAGTTTCTCGACCCCACCATGATGTATTCGGCCGCCATGTTCGGCAGCGCCGATGACAGCCTGGAACAGGCACAACTCAACAAGCTCGAACGTATCTGCCAAAAACTGGCGCTGAAACCCAGCGACCATCTGCTGGAAATCGGTACTGGCTGGGGCAGCATGGCCATCTATGCCGCGACCAACTATGGCTGCCGGGTGACCACCACGACCTTGTCCAAGGAACAGTACGCCTACACCAAGCAGCGCCTGGAAGCACAGGGCCTGCAAGACCGCGTCACCCTACTGCTGCAGGATTATCGCGACTTGGATGGCGAGTACGACAAGCTCGTGTCCATCGAAATGATCGAAGCCGTAGGCCATCGTTTTCTGCCGACCTACTTCGAGCAATGCGCCAGCCTGCTGAAAGACGACGGGCTGATGCTGCTGCAAGCCATCACCATTCGCGACCAACGCTACGAACAGGCAAAAAACAGCGTCGACTTTATTCAGCGCTACATCTTCCCCGGCGGCGCCCTGCCTTCGGTGAGCAAGATGCTCGAAATCGTCACCCGCGACACCGATATGAACCTGTTGCACATGGAAGACTTCGGCCTGCATTACGCGCGCACCTTGCGCCTGTGGCATGACAACCTGCGCAGTGCCCGCCACACCTTGCAAGAGCATGGTTACGACGATTACTTCTTCCGTTTGTGGGAGTTTTACCTGTGCTACTGCGAGGGCGGTTTTATCGAGCGCACCATTGGTACAGCACAGCTGCTGTTGGCCAAACCGGCGGCGCAAACCGCGCCACTGTTGGGCCGCTTTGACGCTTAAGCCGCTGTTCAATGCCGGGCTGTTTCAGCTCGGCTGGTTTGCTTGCGTGTTTAGCCCGCAGTACCTGGCCCTGTTGGCCGTGCCACTGCTGATCGCGGTGGTACATGTGCTGTGGCTGGGCCGTGGTGAGCTGAACGTGCTGGCGGTGATTACGGTGCTAGGCACGCTGATCGACAGCGTATTGATGCACGCCGGGCTGTTCGAATTTGCCGAGCCACGCCTATTGATTCCGCTATGGCTTGTGCTGATGTGGACGCTGCTGGCCACGACCTTGCGCCATTGCTTGGCATGGACCGCTAGGCCTTGGTGGCTGGCTAGCTTGCTAGGCGCGGTGTCGGCGCCACTGTCGTACTACGCCGGAGCACGTTTGGCCGGAGTCGGTTTGCCCTATGGCCTATGGCCGAGTCTGTTAATGCTGGCGGCGATCTGGGCGCTGGTCTTTCCGCTGCTGCATTACCTGGCGCAACGCCTGCAATCGGTCGAATTACAGCCAACAGGCGGGCGCAGTCTGTAAACTGTCGGCCCCATGAGCACCCTGCCCCCCATTCCCGTCGTCGCCCTTGAGCCAACCCCTGCGGTTGCCTGCTCCAATTGCGCGGCCTGCTGCTGCCAACTGGAAGTGATGCTGCTCACCGATACCGGCGTGCCCGAGCGCTATATCGACACCGATGAATGGGGCGGCGAGGTGATGGCGCGCCTGGACGATGGCTGGTGCATCGCCCTCGACCGCGACACCATGCGCTGCACCATCTATGAAAATCGGCCGTGGGTGTGCCGGATCTTCGAGGAAGGCTCGCCGGAATGTTTAGAAGAGCGCGAGCAGTTGACCACCATCTACCGCTAAGGGACAGGGATGACCACGCACAGCATCGAACGTATCTACCCCAAGGATTTGAATCCGCAAAACCCCGACGACCAGGCCACCCTGGCCATTCATATGCAGCGCTATGAATTTGCCTCGGGCTTACTGAGCGGCTCTCGCGTATTGGATATGGCCTGCGGCTGCGGCTATGGCACTGCGTTATTGGCTGAGCAAAACCCGGACAAAAGCGTAATCGGCGTCGATATCGACCCCGACGCCATTGCCTACGCCCAAGCCCATTACCAGTTGCCCAACCTCAGTTACGTCTGCGCCAACGCCGAAACCTTCGCCAGCGAGCAAGGCTTCGACACCATCGTCAGCCTGGAAACCATTGAGCACCTGCCCAGCCCCGCACGGCTGGTCGCCAACTACAGCCGGCTACTGGCCAGTGGCGGCCAAGTAATTGCCTCGGTGCCGATCACGCCCACCCTAGATGGCAACCCGCACCATCTGCACGATTTCAGCAAAGGCTCGTTCGCGCGGCTGTTCAAAAGCCAGGGTCTACGTTCGGTAAAGCAGTTTGAGCAAATTCAGTGGTGGCAATTCAAAGGGCTGTTCAGCAAAAAGCCCGATCACCAGAAACAGCACCGCTCCGAAGGGGTGGGCAATGCGGTGGTGCAGTACTACCGCAAGCATCCTTTCTACCTGCTGGCACGGGTGGGCTCGATGCTGCGCTATGGCTTTAGCAATCGTTACCTCACCTGCCAGTTCAGGGCGGATTAGGCCTTGGATGCGTTGCACGTTCCATAAAAAAGCCCGGCTCAATGCCGGGCTTTTTTATATTTTCACTTCACTACTTTCAAGCTTGGTCGGCCACTTGGTCGAGGTGGCTCGCCGCCTGACGGGCCATCGCCATCTGGATCATCTTCGGGCTCTTCGTCCGCCACCGGCGACTCCAAGTCGAAAACCATGCCCTGGCCGTTTTCCCGTGCGTAGATCGCCAATACGGCCGACGCCGGGATAAACAGGGTATGGGCGATGCCGCCAAAACGCCCCTCGAAGCTCACGGCATCGTTATCCATATGCAGATGACGCACTGCACTGGGTGACACATTGAGGACGATCTGGCCGTCATTGGCAAAGCCTTGCGGCACCTGCACATTCGGGTATTCCGCATTTACCAGCAGGTGTGGCGTGCAATCGTTATCTACGATCCACTCGTATAAGGCGCGGATCAAATACGGACGACTGGAATTCATTGAAAGCTCCTCAAGCTCTAGCGCATATCGCGTTCAACACCCGACAGGCTGACCTGAAAGGCCTCGCGGGCGAACTGGCGCTCCATGTAATCGAGCAGCGGCTTGGCCGGCTTTGGCAGTTCGATGCCTAATATCGGCAACCGCCACAGAATCGGCAACAGGCAGCAATCTACCAAACTCAACTCGTCACTGAGGAAATAAGCCTTGTCGGCGAACAACGGTGACACGCCGGTCAGGCTTTCACGCAACTCCTTGCGCGCTTGTACACGCGCCGGCTCTTTGCTGCGCGGGTCAAGAATCAGGTCCACCAAGGCACACCAGTCGCGCTGAATCCGATGAATCAACAAACGGCTGTTGGCACGCGCCACCGGGTAAACCGGCAACAACGGCGGATGGGGATAACGCTCGTCAAGATATTCCATCACCACGGTCGATTCATACAACGCCAGGTCACGGTCCACCAGAGTCGGCAGGCTGGCGTAGGGATTGACCTCTACCAGCTTGGGCGGAGTACGCCCGGGTTCGACATTGATGATTTCCGCGCTTACACCTTTCTCGGCGAGCACGATACGTACGCGATGGGAATAGTGATCGGCGGGGTCGGAGTAGCAGGCCAACCGGTTGGTCACGCCCATGGCGATCCTCCTCGCTTGTTAAAGTTATCAAAAGCAGAAAAACGTGCGCGCCCAATAGGGCGCGCAAGTCGACAGCGGAGAATACCAGTTACTTAGTGCACATCCTTCCAGTATTCGCGTTTCAGCAGATAGGCGAATACAAAGAAGAAGGCCAAGTACAGCAGCACGTAAGTACCGATGCGCTCGCTTTTCAGTTTCACTGGGTTGGCGGAGTAAGCCAGGAAGGTCACCAGGTTTTTGACCTTCTCGTCGAACTCAGCTTCATTCAGCTTGCCGGTTTTCGGCACGATGGTGAGCTGGTCACACGCTTCGTGGGTCAGCGGAGTACCGGTCAGAGGGTCGTACTGCTTCTTGCCCTCTTCAACCACTTGTACTTGCTTGCAACCTACAACCTGACGGCCTTGCAGACCGACCAGAACGTTAGGCATACCCACGTTCGGGAAGATCTTGTTATTCACACCCCAAGGGCGCGTCGGGTCTTCGTAGAAGTTACGCAGGTAGCTGTACAGCCAATCGTTACCACGAACGCGCGCTACCAGAGTCAGGTCGGGCGGAGCCGCACCGAACCACTTCTTGGCATCAACGGGCGACATGCCGTTTTTCATCAGGTCGCCGATTTTTGCGCCGGTGAACACCAGGTTGCTCAGCATCAGTTCGTGCGGAATACCGAGGTCATCGGCAACGCGCTCGTAACGCTGGAACTTGGCGCTGTGGCAACCCATGCAGTAGTTGGCAAAGGTGCGCGCGCCGTCTTGCATGGCGGCTTTATCGGTCAGGTCGATATCAACCGAATCCAACTCAGGACCATGACCGGTGTTAGCGAACGCAATGGCTGGCAGAACAGCAAAAACGAGTGCAGCAAATAGCTTTTTCATCAGCCAGTCACCCTTTCCGGAACCGGTTTGGTCTTCTCAAGCTTGGTGTAGAACGGCATGAGGATGAAGTATGCGAAGTACAAGATGGTGCAGATACGCGACACCAACGTGCGCTCATCGGTCGGCGCCAGAACGCCGAGTACGCCGAGGATCACGAAGGAAACGCAGAATACTGCCAACCAGACTTTGCTCATCCAGCCCTTGTAGAGCATGGACTTGACCGGGCTACGGTCGAGCCAAGGCAGCACGAACAACACGGCGATTGCAGCACCCATGGCGATTACGCCGAGCAACTTATCCGGTACCGCACGCAAAATTGCGTAGAACGGGGTGAAGTACCAGACCGGAGCGATGTGCTCTGGGGTCTTGAACGAGTTTGCTACTTCGAAGTTCGGCTTCTCGAGGAAATATCCGCCCATCTCTGGGAAGAAGAAGATGATCGAACAGAAGATGAACAGGAACACCACCACGCCGACGATATCTTTCACGGTGTAGTACGGGTGGAAAGCAATGCCATCCAACGGTACGCCGTTTTCGTCTTTGAACTTCTTGATGTCCACGCCTTGCGGGTTGTTCGAACCCACTTCGTGCAGCGCCAGAATGTGCAGAACCACCAGACCGAGAATAACGATCGGCAGAGCAATTACGTGCAGAGCAAAGAAGCGGTTCAGGGTGATGCCGGAGATCAGGTAGTCACCACGGATCCACTGCGTCAGGTCATCACCGATTACCGGAATGGCGCCGAACAGCGAGATGATCACCTGCGCGCCCCAGTAGGACATCTGACCCCAAGGCAGCAGATAACCCATGAAGGCTTCAGC
>NZ_JBBNAH010000137.1:0-5987 GCF_037994325.1 Pseudomonas sp. | reverse complement strand
GGCTGAGGGCGCCGTCGGTTTCGATGCTGCCGTCGTTTTGCCAGGTGTCGCCGGTGGCGGTGATGCTTTCTTTGGAGAGCAATTTGCCGCTGGCGGTTTGCGTGAAGGTGCCAACGGTCAGGCTGATTTTTTGCGCTTGCAGTTGGCTGCTGTTGGTCCAGTCGGCGACGTTGAGGGTCAGTTCGCCGTTGGTGATAAAGCTGCCGCCGGCGTTGCCAACATCGGCCAGGGCCAGGGCGAATTGGTTGCCGAGGTGGCGGACGTTGCCGCTTTGGTTGCTCAGGCTGGCGCTGGTGAGGCTGAGTTGGCTGTTGCCGATTTCCACCAGGCCGCCGTCGTTGTTAAACAACCCGCCGATTTCAAATTGGCTGCTGCCGGTGCTGCCGAGCGCGCGCAGTTTGCCGCCGCTGTTGCTGAGGCTGCCGGCTTTGAGGAGCAAGGTGGTGGTGCTTTCGATCAGGCCGCTGCTGTTGTCGAGGTGGCCGGCGAGGTCGAGGTCGATGCTGTTGGCGCCGAGGGTGCCGCCAGCGTTGTTAAGGCTGCTGGCGGTGGTTTTAAGAGTGGTTTTGGCCAGCACGGTGCCGGCGTTGTTGCTGATGGCGCCGCCAGTAAGGGTGGCTTGGCCTGCGGTCGCGGCAATGCGCCCGCCGTCGTTGATCAGGGTGCCCGTGGCGCTGAGGTTAACGCTGTCGCCTTGCAGGGTGCCGGCGCTGTTGACCGTGGTGCTGCTGATTATTTTGAGTTCGCTGGCGTCGGCCTGTGCGCTGCCGCCGGCGTTGATCAGGGTTTGCGTGTTGATGGTCAGGCCATCGGCTTTGCTCAGCAGCAGGCCGTCGGCGCTGTTAATCAGGGTGTTGGCCAGGGTCAGGCTTAGGGCTTTGTTACTGGCGATGGTGCCGGCGCTGTTGTCGAGGGTGTCGCCGGTGATGGTTAGGGTTTGTTGCGCGACGATCTGGCCGGCGCTGTTGTTGATATTGGTTGCGTTGACGGTGGCGTTGCCAACGGCCAGCACTTTTTTGCTGCTGTTGTTCAGCTGTTGCAGGTCGGTGTTGAGGTTGCCTTGCGAGGTGATGCTGCCGTTGTTGTTAACGGTGCCGCCTTGCAAGTCCAAAAGCGCGGCGCGGTTGCCGCTGCCGTCGGCTTTTACCCCGGCTTCGAGGCTGCCGTTGTTGCTGGTTTGTGCGCTGGTCAGGGTCAGGTTAGCGCCGCTGGCCAGGCTGCTGGCGATGTCGATCTGGTCGGCGGTGAGGCTGGCGTTGTTGCTGGCGTAGACGGTGTCGGTCAGTTCGATTTGTTTGGCATTGGCAGTCAGGTTGCCGGCGCTGGCCACGCGGGCCACGGTGAGTTTGCCGTTGGCGTCGATCTGAATATCTTCACCGCTGGCGGCCATATCGGCGGCGAGTTTTACCCCCACGCCTGCTTCAGTACCGACTAAACGAATCGCCCCGGCGTACATGCCGCCCAAGGCAGAACTGTCGATAGCCAGCAGCGGTTTGCCGTTGGCGTCGTCGGCTTTGGCGGTGGCAGCCAAGGTGGCGGCGTCTACGTCGTTGCGGCCGGCGATGATATTTAGGCGCTGGGCTTGCAACTGGGCGTTGAGCTTGGCGCTGCGGGTGATCAGGTCGAATTGGCTGATGTTGCTGGCGTTAAGGCCGGCGCCTTCGACGTTGATTTCGCCGCCGTTAACGTCGAAATGATCGAGGCGACCGTTGTCGATCACGGGGGTGCCGGTAGTGAGCGTGGCGCGCGGGGTGTTGATAAACCCGCAGCCATCGCAGGTGATGCCGTGGGGGTTGGCAACCACCACATGGGCGCCCTGCCCGGCCACTTCGGTGTAGCCCTTGAGTTGGCTCTGGTTGCCGCCAGTCACTTCGTTAAGAATCAGGTTGGCGGCACGGCCATTGAGGTTGCTGTTGCCGAGAATCACGCCGCCCAGTTGGGTTTGGTTAAACGCGGCAGTGCCGTTGTTGAGGATCAAACCCTGCTGGCCGACGTTGTAGTCGGTGAATTTGTTATGGGACAGACCGCTGCCGTTAGGCGTGGCGATGTTCACCACCGGCACGCCATTCTGCGCGCTGCCCAAGTTGGTGTTGCCGCCCGCTGCCGCGTCCACCGTCAGCTCTGCAGCGGTGCTGACGATGGGGTTGAGGAACATCACCCCCATCAGGATGCAGGCGATGTTTTGGAACAGCGGGCTACGAACGTCCATTTCGGTACTCTTTAATCGGTGTTTGAAGGGCGCTGCCGGTGAAGGCGTTGCCTTACTTCCAAGGTGCGTAGGCGTGTGCACACCTGCCCCGCAGTGCGTTGCGGCGCACTGGAGGGCGTGGTGTTTACAGATGGTTAGTCGCTTTGGTATTTGGGCGAACGCGGACCGTACAGAAGGCCTGAGCCTTTGGCGGTGGAAAGCAGCCTGCCGCTGGTGGTGCCGGCGATGGGGTACGCCGCATCTTCCATGGAGCTGTTGATGATCTGCGTTACTGCCGCCGTCACCAGCATGCCCACCAGGCCGCCACCCGAGTTGTTGTTACCTTCGTTGCTGGATGCCGTGGCCGAGCCGGTCCACAGCGTGGTGCCGGTTTTCAGGTCCACCAGACGGGCACTGGCGGTCACGGTGGTGGCACTGCTCAGCACCAGGTACTGGGTGCCGTATTGGCTCACGGTGATGTACAGGCCGGCATCGGCGCCGAAGATTTCGCGCAATTTGGCCGGGGCCACTTCGTGGGCATCGTTGGCGGTGCTCAAGCCATTCTGGCGGAAGGTTTCATCCACCAGCCCGACCGGCACCACGTAGTAACCGGCTTCGGCGAGCGGCACGGTGACTTGCGAGAGCATGCCGTAGGTGGCTTTGACGTCGGGCGACTGGTTCACCGGCGGCAGTACCAGAATCGAGCGCGGCCGCGCTTGTTTGTACGCCGAATAATCGAGGCTCTTTTGCGTGCCGGCACAGCCGCCTAGCAGTGCCAGTGCCACAAGCCATGCACAGGTGCGGTAGAGGCGCGCCATTATTTAACCTCCGCGGTTTTCTTCTTCATCAAGAAGTCCATGTACGGCGCCGATTCTGGAAACAGCGCCTTTTCGTTTTCAAACGAACGCATCGTTAGTTCGTCGTCGCCCAGGCTGGAATACAACAAGCCCATTTGCGCGTAGAAACCGGGCGGTATCGCGCCGTTTTTGGCCTGGATTTTTTGCAGATCGGCTTTCAATACGTCGAGCTGCGCTTCGGGCGAGCCACCGTTGAAATGCTCACGCAGTTGCGGCTGGTAGTTGCCCCACTGGTACAGCGCTGGCTGCCGCGCGCAGCCTCCTAGTGCCACGCTACTAACTAGCAACATGGCGGCCATCGCCCGCCCGGAAAACATCAAATTCATACCCTGCTGCTCCTTTTCAATGCTTCAGTTACGGCTTCCATGCGCCGCTATCGACCGCGCCAACCAGCTTTTCCACCGCTTCACGCATGGCCAGGTCGAGTACCTTGCCGTTCAAGGTGGAGTCGTAGCTGGCGGTACCGCCAAAGCCCACCACTTCGCGATTGGAGAGCGAGTACTCACCTGCGCCCTGGGCGGAATACACCACCTCGGAGGTGGAAATATTGACGATATTGAGCGCCACCTTGGCGTAGGCGACTTGGGTTTTGCCGCGCCCCAAAATGCCGAATAGCTGGTGGTCGCCCACTTCTTTGCGGCCAAACTCGGTCACATCGCCGGTCACGACATAATCGGCACCGCTCAGGCGCTGAGCCTGGCCCTTGATTTGCGCTTCCTGAAGGGTTTCGCCCATGTTGTCGCGGTCCAGCACCTTGAAGCGGTTGCTCTGCTGCAGGTGGGTGATCAGGATGGTTTTCGCCTGGCTGCCCAGACGGTCCACACCGTCTGAAAACACCCCGCGCATATAGCTCGAGCGGTTATCAAACTTGCCCACGGCAATCGGGCTGCGGGCGCCGTTGTAGACGGAAGCGGCACTCACCACTTGCTGCACAGGCACACTGCGCGAGGACTCGGTGGCGCAGCCGGCAAGGCCCACCACAAGCAGCGCCAGCAGCGCTGGAGAAGCCACGGTTTTATTTATCAACATGCGGTGAAACTCCCTGGTAAACAGTTAGAAAAAAAGGTCGAGGCGGAAATACACCGGGTGCTCCTGACGCTCGATGGCGTCGGGGCGTTCCAGTGAGCGGGCAAAGGTCACGCTGGCGGCGAGGTTTTTGCCGCGGGTGCTGAATTCGATGGCGTTGCCGGAGAGGCGCCCGTGTTGGTTGCCGTTGTAGCGGTCGCCCTGAATAACGCCCAAGTCATAGGCCAGGGCCACGGCGTATTCCTGCAGGAAGGGGCGCAGGGGCTCGAAAGCCACCGGGCGACGCCAGCGCAGTTGGTTACGCCAGTAGGCGCCGCTGTCGCCGGACAGCGATTGCTCTTTAAAACCGCGCACCGAGCTTAAGCCGCCCAGGCTGATGCGCTGCGGGCTGAACAGCACGTCTTCGCTGCGCTGGCCGTTGATCAGGCTGTCGACGCTGAAGTTTTCATTCCACAGGCTGAAGGGCTGCAGGTAGCTGGCGGTGAGGCTGTATTTGTTGTAACGCGACACCGGCTGGGCGCGGTGCGGGTCGCCAGCGCCTTGGGCGTCAAAGGCGCCGCTGCCTTGTTGCCAGCCGATATCAAGGTTGACGAAGGCGGTGCCGATACGCCGGCCATGGTTAAAGCCGAGCTGGTTTTCGGTCAGGCGTTGGCTGGAAACGTCGATCAGGTTGTTGTTCAGGTAGTTGCGGGTTTGCAGGTGGCTGATGCCGAAGTTGACCGCGGTTTTGCTCAGGTCGTCGCGGTGCAGCACACGCTCAGCACGCAGACTGTGGGTTTTGCTGTCGCCGTCGGAGCCAAACACAAAACCCGCGCCTTCGCTGCGGGTGCGGTAGTAGCTTTGCGCGTAGCTGTAGTTAAACGACCACCAGCCATAGGGCACGTTGTAGCCGACGCTTTGGTTGGCCGAGTGTTTCCAGTGGTCGCTGACGGTGTCGCCACCGCCGCGCAGGCTGAGTTGATCAGCCAGGCCCAGCGGGCTGTCCCAAACAAAACCGGCGCCCCACTGTTGTTCGCCGGTGGAGGTTTGCCCGTCGTTGTGGCGGTTGAGGTTGGCTTGCCAGGGTTTGCCGGGCTCACCTTGCAACCGCACGCGGCTGCCACCCACTTGGGCGCCGGGCACCAGTTCCATTTGCGCGGGGCGCGATTGCAGGCGGTTGAGCTGGTCGACCATCTGCTCCATTTCCCGCAGGTTAAGCACTTCGCCGGTGGTGCCGGGAAAGGTCATGGCCATTTCGCGGGGGCTGGCGATGGCCGATTCGTCGAGGCCTTCGAGGCGCCCTTCCACCACCAATATCTGCAACTCGCCGCTGGCCAGGTCTTGCTGCGGCAGGTAGGCGCGGGAGGTGACGTAGCCATCGTCGATGTAGAACTGGGTGATGCTTTTCAGCAACTCATTAAGCTGCGCGCTGCCCAGGCATTGGCCTTCATACGGGCGCAGCAGTTCGGCTTGGCGGCTGGCCGGCAGCAGCGTGGCGCCTTGCAGGGTGATATGGCGAATGGCAAAACACGGCGCGTCGGGGTTGGCGGCCGGGGCTGGTTTTTCGCTGGGTTTGCCGGGCAGTTGCTGGAGTTCGTCCAGACGTTTTTGCTGTTCTTGCAGGATGCGCTCCTGGCGGTCGCGGATTAAATCGCGGTCGGCAGGCAGTTCGGCGGCAAGGGCGATGGGAGCAATAGAAGTAACAGCTAACAGGGCAGCAATAAGCGCCCTAAAACGTAGCGAAGACATGCCTTCAGTCCCTTGAAGAGGGTGATGCGAAATTGAGAAGGCGCGGATTAAACAGGATTAACAAAACCCTGGCGACGCTTTTTTGACCCACTGGCCACTATTGCGACATCACTCACAGAGTGGATAGCGAATGGCTTACAAACCCGCAAAATTTTTCCGACTTTTGCACCTTGTAGGGTGTGCTGTGC
>NZ_JBBNAH010000136.1:0-7279 GCF_037994325.1 Pseudomonas sp. | reverse complement strand
ATTCGCAACCAAGTAAATCAATATAGCTTTCAACACCCGTATTATTCTTATATTCCCGCATGGCATCTCTACGAGATCGCCGACATGATTGAAGCTTTATATTTTTGGATAAAACGCTATAAATCTTTGCAGATAGCGCCCTCGCATCAAAAAATCCACCAACACCCCATTCTCTCCATCCCTTATAACCTCCCTAACCGGCGCCGTATCCGACCCAACTATCAAACACCCTGTCGCCATCGCTTCCAACAACGACCACGACAATACAAACGGATAGGTCAAATACACATGCACTGCCGAAACTTGCAGCACTTTTTTGTAAGTCTCGTAAGGCACTTTCCCCAAAAAAATGCACGCGGTTTAAATCCACTGGGTTTTCACGGAGCACTTTGGTTCGCCAGTTGGGTGCATCTTTCAGTGCGCCGTCGTCGGGTAGTTTCAGTTCCGCGTTCGCATCCGGCTTTAGGTTTTCGGTGTCGATGCCTTCGTGGATTATTTGAGTTTTGTCGCGGTAGGCTTCGGGATGCAGGCTATGTTGCCACTGGGTACATGTAATGCCTACATCGCAGAGCTACCGGATCACCCACGCGGCGGGCCTGAAAGTAAGCCAGAGGTAGCGTGACCAAGTGGCGGAACAAACGGGAGCCCAGCTCAACGTCGATACGACTGGCGGTATGGGCAAATATATAAGTGCGTAGGCCGCTGAGGCCGGTTTCAAACAGCATGATGCCGAGCAGACCGATGGCAATCACATCCAGCGTGGACAGGCCGCGATGAACTAAGACCTTGTCTCCAGCGAGCTTTAAGCTCATCAAAGGTGATGACCTCGGGGCGGGCAGCGCGGGGTCATGAATCAGCGCTTTCTCGCCATCGAGCTGGGCAATGATAAAAAAGCGCCCGTCATTGCTCGCCGCAATCGCCGGCAGCGGCACATGGGCCAGCCGTTCTGGCTTGCTACGTACCGACGTCGCTTTCAGGCCCAATTGCTTGGCTGCGAGCAATAGCTCGGCGCGGCCAAATTGGCGGCCGTTGTCGAGGTATTCATGAGCTAATTGTTCGGGGGATGCTGCCACATTATGGAAGCGGGCCAGCATGACTAAGCAGGCAAGGCCCGTGTCTGGCTCAGCTTGAACAGCCGATCCTTGGTGTTCGTTAGTCATCCGCTTTCCTTGGCAGAACTGCGCCCGATTTTATTACCGGGTTATTTGATGATGCTTGATATCTGGGTGGCTAGGTATTGGCAATGGGCCATCTTTGCCGGTAGAGCGGAGTGATAACTGCGTCACAAATTCCAGGAGTGAGTCAGACCAAGCCTGCGCATTGGTGCTCACAGCACACCCTACGAGATCAAAGGCGACGGTGTGCCCGTAGGGTGGGCTGCCTTCAGCCGTTTAAGCGTTTCACTAACCGCGCCTGCAGCGCTTGCAATTCCCCTGCATCGGCCTTCTGGCTGGCATGCACGCCCAGGCCTTCCCCGGCATAACGCGGCACGATGTGCATATGGATATGAAACACCGTCTGCCCAGCCGGTGCGCCGTTGAACTGGGCGATCTGCACGCCGGCCGGCTGCAGTTCCTCGACAATCGCCCGGGTGATTTTCTGCACGACGGCCATCACTTTGGCCAGCGCCTCGGTGTCCACTTCAAGAATATTGCGCGCGGCTGAACGTTTGGGGATGACCAGGCTGTGGCCAACGGATTGCGGAAACACGTCGAGAAAGGCCAGTACATCGTCGTCCTCATACAGCGTGTAGCAAGGGGCATCGCCGCGAATGATCTGGGCGAAAATGTTCTGGCTGTCGTAGTCGCCGTGCAGGCTCATCAAGGTTCTCCGTAACGAGGGGGTGAGTTGGCAAACCTTAACCCATCACCGTCATCCCCGCGAAGGCGGGGAGCCAGAATCTCCAGGCGAGAAACGTAACGTCCCTGTTCTCGCCCCCCGCCCGTGCGAGGACGACGGGTGATTAATTTGCAGATTTGCGAGCCGCTGGGCATACCGCCGGTTGCATGGCGCCATGCTTTCGGGAAGAATCCCCGCCCTTCGCAAACCTGGCGGTCCTACCCTGGCCCACCAGTCATGGCGACCCTCCAATAATAAACAGCACCGCGGCTGCCACCTGCTCCCAGGCTTACTGCTGCGCATCGCTGACTACAATCCAGACACATGCACGCCCCGTGCAGGCCATAAGCCTGAGACGGGTTCTTTGGCTTGGCAGAATTTAAGGAAATCCAATGTTCAAGTATCTGTCTCTGGCGCTCGCGGCTTTGCTGCTGACGGCCAGCCCCTCGATGGCAACGGCTGAGGATGCCGCCCCGATCGTTATCAAGTTTTCCCACGTGTCGGCGGAAAGCACGCCCAAGGGCCAAGGTGCGCTGCTGTTCAAAAAACTGGTGGAAGAGCGCCTTGGCGGCAAGGTAAAGGTTGAGGTCTACGCCAATTCCACGCTGTTTGGCGACGGCGAAGAACTCACCGCGTTGGCTGATGGCCGCGTGCAGATGCTCGCTCCGTCGCTGTCGAAATTCGACAAGTACACCAAGCGCCTGCAAGTGTTTGACCTGCCCTTCCTGTTCGACGACCAAGCCGCTGTTGACCGTTTCCTCAAGCGCGAAAAAAGCCGCGAGCTGTTGCGTTCGATGAACAGCAGCAATATCTATGGCCTGGGCTTCTGGACCAACGGCATGAAGCAGCTGTCGGCCAACAAAGCCCTGCGTACCCCGGCCGATGCCAAGGGCCTGACTTTCCGTATTCAGAGTTCCAGCGTACTCGAAGCGCAATTCGCCGCCCTCGGCGCCACCACGGTAAAACTGCCGTTCGCCGAAACCTACAAGGCCATGGAAAGTGGCACGGTGCAGGGCACGGAAAACCCCTGGTCGAACTTTGTTTCGCAGAAGTTCGAAAAGGTGCAGCCGTTCGTGACCATCACCAACCATGGCGTACTTAGCTATATGGTGGTGACCAACAGTAAGTTCTGGACCAGTATTCCGTTCCAGATCCGCAGCGAGTTGGAGTCGATTCTCGACGAAGTCAGCCAGTCGGTTAACCAGACTGCCGAAGCAAATAACCAGCGTGATTACGAGCAACTGGTGGCCGGCGGCAAAGCCAAAATCATCACCCTCACCCCCGCCGAACAAGCCGCTTGGCGTGAAGCCATGCTGCCAGTGTGGAAGCAGTTTGAAGGTGATATTGGCGCCGACGTGATGCATGCGGCGAAGGCTGTGAATCGTAAGTGAGGAAACGCCGCGGTACGCCCTACCCTCACCCCCAGCCCCTCTCCCGCAAGCGGTAGAGGGGAGCAGAGCGGCGTACGCGGTCAGTCCCCTCGCCCCTCGGGGAGAGGGTTAGGGTGAGGGGGTAGCATCGGGTCGGGTGCACACAGCACACCCTACGCCTCCACCGCACTCCATTGCTTATTCAGGCGTTTGTCGGAGACAGCGGTTTTAGTCCCCAGCTGCTGCGCAAACAGCGACACCCGATACTCCTCCAACATCCAGCGATACAGCACCAGCTGCGGATCGCGTTTGCCTTCCTGGGCGTGCTTGCCCACCCGCGCTTGGTACTGGGCCCAGAGCCCGGCTAACTCGCCGCTCCACACCCGATCCTTTTGCACCTGCGCACCCAGCTTGTCGAACCGTTGTTCGATGGCTTTTAGGTAGCGTGGCAATTCCTTGAGCCATTCGGCCGGCGTTTCGCGGACAAAGCCTGGGTAGACCAAGTTACCCAGCTGCGCCTTGATGTCGTTCAGGGCCACGGCCTGGGCCAGGTCGATTTTGCCTTTAAAGCGTTTTTGCAGGCCGTGCCAGAGCTTGAGAATCTCCAGGGTCAGGCGCGCTAAGCGTTCGGCATGCTCGCTCCAGGCGCCGCGCTTTTTCTCGGCCAGGGCCAACAGGCCAACACCATCGCGGGGCAACGGGTCTTCGCCTTCAAGAATGCAGCTGTCGAGGCTGGCCAGGAGAATATCTTCCACCAGCGCTTCCACCCGGCCGAGGTCGCGGTGCAGCAAGCCCAGGTCCGTCAGACCCGGCAATTTGCCGCGCAGAAACTTGGCCGGCTCGTTGAGTTGTTGCAGCAGCAAGCGCTGCAGGGCACGGCGGTGTTGGAACTCGGCTTCGGCCGCCGTGGCAAACCGGCCTTCTTTAACCGTACCGCCCTCTTCCACCAACGCCGGGTATACCGTCATCGACAGGCCGGCGATGTTTTGTTGGGTGGTTTGCGCCACCGGGGCAAACACTTTGGCTTCCACCGGCTTTTGCTGCTTGTCGGTTTTCACCATGGACAGCGCCGCCTGGCTGGCTTCGGCAAAGCGTGCGGTTTGCTCGGCCAGGTCGCGGCCTTCGCCGAGTAGTTTGCCCTGCCCGTCGACCACTTCCAGGTTCATTTTCAGGTGGCTTTCCAGCTGCTGCTCGGCCTCAGCCCACGCCTCTTCCGTAACCCGCACGCCAGTCATACGCAGCAACTCGGCGCCCAATGCCTGCACCAGCGAACCCTGAGCAAAGGTGATGCGCGCCAACGCGGCTTTAACAAAGTCCGGCACCGGCACAAAGTTCTTGCGCAGTGCCTTGGGCAGCTCGCGAACCAGGGCGATGCACTTGGCCTCGAGCAAACCCGGCACCAGCCATTGCAAACGCTCGGCCGGAATCTGCGGCAACAGCGGCGCCGGCACCCGCAGGGTCACGCCATCGCGTGGGTGGTTAGGTTCGAAGTGGTAGGTCAGCGGCAGGCGCAGGTCGCCCAGTTGCAGGTGGTCGGGGTACTGCGCGCTGGTTACTTCGCTGGCGTCGCGGGCGAGGATGTCTTCCTCGCGCATGATCAGCAGCTGCGGATTCTTGGCGCTCTCGGTTTTGTACCAATTGTCGAAGGTGGCGGTCTGGTAGATGTCGGCGGGCAGGCGTGCGTCGTAGAAGGCGAACAGGGTTTCTTCGTCGGCAAGAATGTCGCGGCGGCGGGCTTTGGCTTCCAGCTCGTCAAATAGCTCGAGCAGCTCTTCGTTGGCCTTCAGGCACTTGGCACGCGACTGAATTTCGCCACGCACCAGGCCTTCACGAATAAACAATTCACGCGCCACCGCAGGCTCAATCGGGCCGAAATGCACCGGCCGGCGGCCGACCACAATCATGCCGTACAAGGTGATCTGCTCGAACGCCACCACTTGCCCACGACGTTTTTCCCAGTGCGGCTCGAAGTGGTTTTTCTTGATCAAGTGACCGGCCAGCGGCTCGATCCAGTCGGGCTCGATTTTCGCCACCTGGCGGGCAAACAGCTTGGTGGTTTCCATCAGCTCGGCGGCCATGATCCATTGCGGCTTTTTGCGACCGATAACGCTGGAGGGGTGAATCCAGAAACGGCGCTGGCGGGCGCCGAGGTAGTCGCCGTCTTCGGTTTTCTGCCCGATTTGGCTGAGCAGGCCGCAGAGGATGGCTTTGTGTACGGCGGCGTAGTCTTTGGCGCGTTGCGCGGCTTCCTGAGCCTCGGCGTTACCGGCCGGCTTGGCGGCGGTCGGCGTGGCAACCGGTTCGCTCTTGCGCTCCGGGGCGAGTTTCAGCTCGCGGGTAATCAGCACGAGCTGGCGATGCGCATCGCGCCATTCGCGCAGGCGCAGGTAGTTAAGGAAGTTTTTCCGGCACCAGTTACGCAGTGGGTTGCTGCCCAGTTCCTGGCGCTTTTCTTCAAAGCCGCGCCACAGGTTGATCAGCGCAGCAAAGTCGGAGTCGACGTCTTTCCATTGCGCATGGGCCTGGTCGGCGGCTTGCTGGCGGTCCATCGGCCGTTCGCGCGGGTCTTGCACCGACAGGGCGCTGGCGACGATCAATATCTCATCCAGGCTGCCGAGCTTGGCCGCTTCCAGCACCATACGGCCCAGGCGTGGGTCGATGGGCAACCGCGCCAGTTGCCGGCCAATCGGCGTGAGCTGGCTTTCGCGGTTAACCGCTGAAAGCTCTTGCAGCAGGTTAAAACCGTCGCTGATGGCTTTGCCATCCGGCGGCTCAATAAACGGGAAGGCGTCGATCTCGCCGAGGCGCAGATGGAGCATCTGCAAAATCACCGCCGCCAGGTTGGTACGCAAGATCTCTGGGTCGGTAAACGCTGGGCGAGCGAGAAAATCTTCTTCGCTGTACAAACGCACGCAAATACCCGGCTCGACCCGCCCGCAACGGCCTTTACGCTGGTTGGCACTGGCTTGCGACACCGCTTCAATGGGCAAGCGCTGCACCTTGGCGCGGTAGCTGTAACGGCTGATGCGCGCGGTGCCGCTGTCGATGACATAGCGGATGCCCGGCACCGTCAGCGAGGTTTCCGCGACGTTGGTGGCCAGCACAATCTTGCGCCCGGCCATGGGCGCGAAAATCTTCTGTTGCTCGGCCGGGGTCAGGCGCGCGTACAGCGGCAGCACTTCGGTAAAACGCAGATTGGCTTTGCGCAGCAGGTCGGCGCAGTCGCGAATCTCGCGCTCGCCGGGCAAAAACACCAGCACATCGCCAGGGCGTTTACCTTCACTGCGCTCAAACGCTTCGATCTCATCCAGAGTGGCGAGAATGCCTTGGTCGACGCTGAGGTCATCGACCAGGCTTTCACCCTCCTCGTCCACTTCAGACACCAGCGGCCGGTACCAGGTCTCCACCGGAAAGGTGCGCCCCGACACTTCCACAATCGGCGCGTTATCGAAGTGCTTGGAAAAGCGCTCAAGGTCGATGGTCGCCGAGGTGATGATCACCTTGAGGTCCGGGCGACGGGGCAGCAGGGTTTTCAGGTAGCCCAGCAAAAAGTCGATATTCAGGCTGCGTTCGTGGGCTTCGTCGACGATCAGCGTGTCGTACTTTTCCAGGTAGCGGTCGTGCTGGGTTTCAGCGAGCAAGATGCCGTCGGTCATCAGTTTGATCAGCGAGCTGTCTTTGCTCTGATCTTCAAAACGCACTTGGTAACCCACCAGTTCACCCAGCGGCGTGCCGATTTCTTCCGCCACCCGCGTTGCCACACTGCGCGCCGCCAAGCGCCGTGGCTGGGTATGGCCGATCAGGCCGTGCACACCACGACCGATTTCCAGGCAGATTTTTGGCAGCTGGGTGGTTTTGCCCGAGCCGGTTTCGCCGGCAATGATCAGCACCTGATGCTTGGCCAGCGCCGCTTTGATTTCATCGCGCTTGGCGGCAATCGGCAGGCTGTCGTCGTAGCGCATCAGCGGCACGCTCAGGCGCCGCGCCTCGACCTTGGCGCAGCTCTGCTGGAAGCGCTCCAGCCATTGCGCCAGTTTGGCCTCGTCGGCATGCCCGGCCTTGCGCAGTTC
>NZ_JBBNAH010000135.1:0-5924 GCF_037994325.1 Pseudomonas sp. | reverse complement strand
AATGGCCGTGCCGTTGCCATTGGGGTTGGCGTTAATCAGGGCGATGGCCTCGTCCAGGCTGGCGGCATTGAGCACGCAGAGCACTGGACCGAAAATTTCCTCGCGGTAGATACGCATAGTTGGGGTTACATCGCTGAACAGCGTCGGGGCGATAAAGTTGCCGCGTTCAAAGCCAGGCACCGTCGGGTTGCGGCCATCCAGCGCCAAGGTCGCGCCTTCTGCAACGCCGGCTGCAATCAAACCGTGAATCCGCTCCAGCGCCGCACAGGACACCACCGGCCCCAGGTCGGCACCTGCTTCGGTGCCGGCATTCAGGCGCAAGGTTTTGCTGCGCTCCACCAGCTCGGGCAACCAGGTTTGCGCTTCGCCCACCAGAATGACCGTCGACAGCGCCATGCAGCGCTGGCCCGCGGCACCAAAAGCCGCGCCCACCAGGTTATTCAGCGTCTGTTGACGATTGGCATCAGGCATCACGATGGCGTGGTTTTTCGCCCCCATCATGCATTGCGCGCGTTTGCCGTTTTGCGTGGCGCGGTTGTACACATGGGTGCCGACCTGGGTTGAGCCGACAAACGATACGGCTTTGATCTCGGGGTGGTCGCACAGCCGGTTCACCACCTCGGCGCCGCCATGCACCACGTTCAGCACGCCGGGCGGCACGCCAGCCTGCATGGCCAATTCGACCAGGCGCATGGTCACCATGGGGTCCTGCTCGGAGGGTTTGAGCACAAAGGTATTGCCGGTGGCGATGGCCATGGGAAACATCCACAGCGGAATCATCGCCGGGAAGTTAAACGGCGTGATGCCCGCGCAGACGCCCAGCGGTTGCAGCAGGGTGTAGGTGTCCACGCCACCAGCGACGTTGTTGGCCAACTCGCCCAACTGCAAATTTCCAATGCCCGCGGCGTGCTCGACCACTTCCAGGCCGCGGAACACATCGCCTTCAGCATCGGCCAGGGTTTTGCCTTGCTCGGCGGTGAGCAGGGCGGCGAGCTCGTGCATATGCTCGCGAATCAGTTGCTGGTATTTGAGGAATATCCGCGCGCGGGCGCCGATGGGTGTTTTGCGCCAGGTTTTAAAGGCCTCAGCTGCGGCGCTGATAGCGGCATCGACCTCGGCCTGCGTGGCGAAGGGCACCCGCGCCAGCACTTGCTGGGTCGCTGGGTTGATGATGTCGCGCCATTGGCTGCTGGTGGAGTCGATCAGCTCGCCGCCGATCAACAGTTTTACGTTGGGGACAGCGCTACGTTCGGTCGTTTGCATTGTTGTTATAACTCCGGCTTGAGCAGAGGTTGGGCAAATCGATACGAGGCTGAGCTTAGCAGTGTGGTTTTTGCCGATATAGGGTGGCGTTGTGCTGGCGCTTAGGAATTTGCCTACGGGTATTTGACTTGTTTTCTACAGAGCACTTTTGCTCTGTTTGCAATTCTCCCCGCCTCATTTCTGGCCGGGTTTTCCATCATGCAACAACCATCCGACAACACTCGCTCTGTTACCTCCCGTGGTCTGCTCACCGTTACCGGAAGTGCTTTTCTTCTCCTGATCGGGCTAGGAGCCCAGCCCGATTTTCCCGCCCGCCTCTATGATTGGCTCAGTCACGGCCAGCAACTCTTACTCTCCTTGTTTTAAACCGATCACATTTGTTTCTCCGGGCCTGGCGGCCAATAAGGTGTCGTATAACGCCTCTGCGGCCACCGACAATTCGTGATCGGCCTTACGTAAAATCCCAATGGCGCGTTCGATAACTGGCTCACGCAATGTGAGGCAGCGAGCGCCCAGCTCAAGCATCTGCTGCACGCATAACGCCGGCACGGCGCTAACGCCCAAACCGCTCGCCACCATCCTTCCCACCGTCGCCAACTGATGGCTTTCAAACGCCACTGGCAGTTTCAGGCCGCGCTGACGCAAGTGGTCTTCCAGCATAAAACGCACAGTAGAAGGGCGTTGCAGGGTGACAAACGGGTGTTCTAGCAGCGTTGCCCAGTCCACTTCCTGCTGTTCCGCCAACGGTGAATCCGCGGCTACCACGGCGACAAACCGATCCACATACAGTGGAGTGAAATGCAGGCTGGCGTCCGCCTCCGGAGCAAAGGCAATGCCCAACTCCACCTGGCGGTCGCGGACCATCTCAATCACCTGTTCGTTAATCACGTCGTTAACCGTGACATTCACCTTGGGATGTCGCGCACGAAACTGCACCAGTAGCGAGGGCAGCAGGTTGCCGGCAAACGACGGCATGGCCGCCAGGGTTACTCGGCCCTGTTGCAGGGTGAAGCGCTGGCGCAGTTGGTCTTCCGCGTTTTCCCAATCGGCCAGCAGACGCCGCGCCAGCGGCAGCAGCGCTTCACCTTCCGGGGTCAGGCTGACGGTGCGCGTAGTACGGCTAAACAGACGCCCACCTAAACCCTCTTCCAATCCCTTGATGGTCAGGCTTAACGCTGATTGCGACAGGTACAAACGCTCGCCGGCCTGAGCAAAACTCAGGCTTTGTGCCACCGCCAGAAAGGCGCGTAGTTGTTTAACCGTCATGGCCAGGCTCTCTGTTGACTATGCTGTTTTATCAATCAATTCATTTTAAAAATCAACTTAACAAATGAATTGCCGAGGGCAACACTCTGGCCTCCTTTTAAAAACAACTTCAACAACAGAGGCGACGCCCCATGGCAGGTTTCGATAAACGTGTGGGTTCCTACGCCGAGGCGCTGGCTGGCCTTGAGCATGGGATGACGGTCATTGCTGGCGGCTTCGGCCTGTGCGGCATTCCGGAAAACCTGATTGCCGAGATCAAACGCAAAGGCGTGCGCGACCTGACCGTGGTCTCCAACAACTGCGGTGTCGATGGCTTTGGCCTGGGCGTGCTGCTGGAGGACCGGCAGATCCGCAAGATGATCGCCTCGTATGTCGGCGAAAACGCCCTGTTCGAAAAGCAGCTGCTCAGCGGCGAGCTGGAAGTTGAACTCACCCCACAAGGCACCCTGGCAGAAAAAATGCGCGCTGGCGGTGCCGGCATTCCTGCCTTTTTTACCGCCACCGGGGTTGGCACGCCGGTCGCCGAAGGCAAAGAAACCCGCGAATTCAATGGCCGCCAATACCTGATGGAAACCGCCATTACCGGTGATTTTGCCATCGTCAAAGGCTGGAAAGCCGACTGGTTTGGCAACGTGGTATACCGCCACACGGCGCAGAACTTCAACCCACTGGCCGCCACCGCCGGCAAGATCACAGTGGTTGAAGTGGAAGAAATCGTCGCCCCTGGCGAGCTCGACCCTACGCAGATCCACACCCCCGGCATTTATGTTGATCGCCTGATCTGCGGCAGCTTTGAAAAACGCATCGAACAACGCACCGTGCGCGCCTAAGCGAGAGAGAACAACAACATGGCACTTACCCGCGAACAAATGGCTCAACGTGTCGCCCGCGAATTGCAGGACGGCTACTACGTCAACCTTGGCATCGGCATTCCCACCCTGGTGGCCAACTACATCCCCGACGGCATGGAAGTGATGCTGCAGTCGGAAAACGGCTTGCTCGGTATGGGCGCTTTCCCCCGCGCTGACGAGATTGACGCCGATATGATCAATGCCGGCAAACAAACCGTGACTGCGCGCATCGGCGCCTCGATTTTTTCCTCGGCCGAATCCTTTGCCATGATCCGTGGCGGCCATATCGACTTGACCGTGCTTGGTGCCTTTGAGGTGGACGTGCAAGGCAATATCGCCTCGTGGATGGTGCCGGGCAAACTGGTCAAAGGCATGGGCGGGGCGATGGATTTGGTCGCCGGTGCGGAAAATATCATCGTCACCATGACCCACGCCTCGAAAGACGGCGAGTCGAAACTGCTCGCCCGCTGCAGCCTGCCGCTGACCGGTGCCGGCTGTATCAAACGGGTGCTAACCGACCTGGCTTACCTGGAAATCGCCGACGGCGCTTTTATTCTTAAAGAGCGCGCGCCGGGCGTGAGCGTTGAGGAAATCCAGGCCAAAACCGCTGGCAAGTTGGTAGTGCCGGAGCATGTGCCGGAAATGCAATTTGCTGTCTGACCAGGAGCGTTCCCATGCAAGACGTCGTAATTGTTGCCGCGACCCGTACCGCCGTCGGTAGTTTCCAGGGCGCCTTGGCCGGCATTTCTGCTGTGGACCTCGGCGCGGCGGTGATTCGCGCGCTGCTAGACCAGACTGGGCTGGATGGCGCCGAAGTGGATGAGGTGATCCTCGGCCAGGTGCTGACTGCCGGCGCCGGGCAAAACCCCGCGCGCCAGGCGGCGATCAAAGCCGGTTTGCCGGTTGCCGTTCCAGCGCTGACCTTGAACAAAGTCTGCGGCTCGGGCCTGAAAGCGCTGCACCTTGGCGCCCAGGCGATTCGCTGTGGCGATGCCGAGGTGATCATCGCCGGTGGCCAGGAAAGCATGAGCCTGGCGCCCTACGTAATGCCCGGCGCCCGCACCGGCCTGCGCATGGGCCACGCCCAAGTTATCGACAGCATGATCACCGATGGCCTGTGGGACGCCTTTAACGACTACCACATGGGCATCACCGCAGAAAACCTGGTGGAGAAATACGGCATTAGCCGTGAGGAGCAGGACGCTTTCGCTGCCGCTTCGCAACAGAAAGCCGTTGCCGCGATAGAGGCTGGTCGCTTTACAGACGAGATCACTCCGATCCTGATCCCGCAGCGCAAAGGCGACACGATCGCCTTTGCCACCGATGAGCAGCCGCGTGCCGGCACTACCGCCGAATCGTTGGCCAAACTTAAACCCGCCTTTAAAAAAGACGGCACCGTCACCGCTGGCAATGCCTCCAGCCTTAACGATGGCGCGGCTGCCGTGCTGCTGATGAGCGCGGAAAAAGCACAGGCCTTGGGCCTGCCGGTACTGGCGAAAATCGCCGCCTATGCCAACGCCGGTGTTGACCCCGCAATCATGGGCATTGGCCCGGTATCGGCAACCAAACGCTGCCTGGAAAAAGCCGGTTGGACCCTCGAGCAACTGGACCTGATCGAAGCCAATGAGGCCTTTGCGGCACAGGCGCTGTCTGTCGGCAAAGAGCTCGGATGGGATGCTAGCAAGGTCAACGTCAACGGCGGCGCCATCGCCATCGGCCACCCCATCGGCGCCTCAGGCTGCCGGGTGTTGGTGACCTTGCTGCACGAAATGATCAAGCGTGACGCCAAGAAAGGCTTAGCGACTTTGTGCATCGGCGGCGGCCAAGGTGTGGCGTTGGCCCTGGAACGCTCGTGATTCGTAGGGTGTGCTATGCGCACCAATGTGTTGGCGCCGATATCCCTTGGTGCGCGCAGCACACCCTACAACGTATGCGGCAGGCGCGCTAAGATCTCGCGCCTCAACCCGATACGGTAAACCGCAGCGTGAGCACGCAGATCATCACCAAAGAAGGTAACGAAGCGCTTAAGCAAGAGCTCGATTACCTCTGGCGAGTCAAACGCCCCGACACCACGCAAAAGGTCACCTGGGCAGCGTCCCTGGGCGATCGCAGCGAAAACGCCGACTACCAGTACAACAAAAAACTCCTGCGCGAAATCGACCGCCGCGTGCGCTATTTGCGCAAGCGTCTGGAAGATATGCGCGTGGTGGAATACAGCCCGGAACAGGAAGGCCGCGTTTTTTTTGGCGCCTGGGTGGAAATCGAAAACGAAGAGGGCGACCAGAAGCGGTTTCGTATTGTCGGCTACGACGAAATCCATGGCCGTAACGACTACATCTCCATCGACTCGCCGATGGCGCGGGCGTTGTTGAAAAAGGAAGTGGGCGACGAATTTATGGTCGTCACCCCGGAAGGCGAGAAGTGGTGGTGGGTGAATGTAATCGAGTATGTGAAGCCCACTTAGGTCCTGCTGTTGTAGGGTGTGCCGTGCGCACCAAGGCCATTACCGCAGATGGCCCAGGCGCACACAGCACACCCTACGGT
>NZ_JBBNAH010000134.1:0-4416 GCF_037994325.1 Pseudomonas sp. | reverse complement strand
ATCGAGCTGCACCCACGGCTGGCGGGTTAATACGCTGGTTTCACCAAGGATCAATTTGGCCAGGGTGCGCCCACCGAGGTTGCTGGCGCCCACGCCTTCGCCGCCATAACCACCGGCCAGGGCCACTTGGTTTTTACGGTCGCAGATCATGTGCGGGTGGAAGTTGCGCGACATGCCCAGGTTGCCGCCCCAGGAGTGGGTGATTGGCACCTTTTTCAGCATGGGGAAAAGCTCACCGAACAGGTAGCGGCGCAGTTCCACTTCGTCGGTGCTGAGGTTGAAGTCGTGGCGCAGTTTGCCGCCGAATTGGTAGCCGCCGCGGGCACCGAATACCAGGCGGTCATCCTTGGTCCGTTGGCCATAGGTGACTTGCCGACTGGCTTCGCTAAAGGCCTGGCCACGGTCCAGCCCAATCTCGGCCCAGGTGGCGGCCGGCAACGGCGCGGTGGCGACGATCAGGCTTTGCACCGGCAGTTGGTAGTTGCCCAGCGGCGGCAAGGTCACGGAGTAGCCTTCCACTGCTGGCACCACCCAGCCGGCGCGCACTTCGCCCTGTTCGGTACGCACCACGCCCGGTTGCCAATGGGTCACGCGGCTTTGCTCAAAGAGTTTTACGCCCATAGCCTCGACGGTTCGGGCCAGGCCACGAACCAGTTTGGCTGGCTGAATAGTGGCGCAGTGCGGGGTGTGGATAGCACCATAGGGCGTGGCGATGCGCAGCTGTTCGTTGAGCTCGTTGACTGACAGCCAGCGGTAATCCGCTTCCGTCAGGCCTTGGCTGTACAGGCTTTGCAGTTGGCTGCGCAGGCTGGTTTCCTGCTCGGGATAACGCGCGGCGGTGTAGAGAATGCCGGCTTTGCGGTAGTCGCAGTCGATGCCTTCACGCTCGAGCACCAAGCCGACTTCATCGGGAATGCTGTGCAGCAGCTCGTGGGTTTCATGCCTAGCACTGGCGGGCAAACCGGCGAGCATACGGTCTTCGCCCAACAGGTTGCCCATCAGCCAGCCGCCGTTGCGCCCGGAGGCACCGAAGCCGGCGATCTCGGCTTCGACAATCACAATGCGCAGCTCCGGCGCTTGGCGTTTGAGGTAGTAGGCCGTCCACAGCCCGGTGTAGCCGGCGCCAATAATGGCCACGTCGGCTTCCACCGTGCCAACCAGCGGTGCACGCGGGGTCAGCGGCTCTTCGAGCTGATCCATCCACAGACTTACGTTGCGCCACGCGCTCATGCCCAGCTCCAGTCACTTTTGCCAACAGATGGCGCAGAGACTAGTGGCTAGCTTCCTGGCTTGTCTTGCGCGCGGGCCCGCGCAGAAATTTGCTTGGCCGCACGGTCTTTTAGATACGCCTTTGGCGTTTGCCCGGTGTGCTGGCGAAAGCAGCTATAGAAGGCCGATAACGAGTTAAAGCCCGCCGCAAAGGCCAGCTCATCAATGCGCACCGGCGTTGGCGCGTTTTCCAACGCCGCGAGCAAATGCTGCAAGCGCGCCTGGTTAACGTAACGGTAGAAGCTCTGCCCCAGCACTTGGTTAAGCAGGTAGGAGATCTGATTGCGGCTATAGCCGGTGGCGCTGGCCACTTGTTGCAAGTTCAGCTCGGCATCCAGATACGGCTGATGCTGCTGAAAGTAGTGCTGCAAATCGTCGGCAAGAAAGCCCAACTGGCGTGCCGACAGGCCCAAACGGGCAATCGCTGGGCGACTTTCAACCGCCTGCGGGCCGGCCTCGCGGCTCTCGTGCATCAGCGAGGCGTATTCATTCACCTGCCAGACCAGCCCGTCACGCACGGTAATGGCCTCGCTGGTGCGAAACGACACCAGGCCTTCGCCGCCCCGCAAGGTGATGCGGTATTGAATAAAGGCGGTGTCGCCGTCCATACGAATACGGTCGCTATGTTCCAGCGCCTCTTCCGGCTCACGCGGCATGGTGGCCAGCACGTAGTCGCGCAAGTCGGCCAGGTGCATCACGCGGTTCTGGAAAAAGTCGTTGTACTCGACATCAGGGTGATAGAGCGCCATCACCCCGTCGAGGTCGCGGTACTTCCAGCAATAGTGGTAACGCAGCACCACATCACGGGTGATCTCGGTTTGCTCGGCGCTATCGAAACGCTCGGTCGGCGAAACCTCGGTGCTGGGTACACGCGACATAACAGACAGCCCGGCCCATTACGGCTGAGCAGAGCTCCAGTCAATCCAACCGAACTGCCAGGTGGCCAGAATCAGCAGGCCAAAGGCGATGCGATACCAAGCGAACACGGCGTAGCTGTGGTTGGCGATAAACTTCAGCAAGCCACGCACAGCGATCATGGCGAAGATAAAGGCAGTGACAAAGCCGATGGCAAATACCGGCAAATCGCTTTGCTGGAACAGGTCACGGTATTTGTAGCCGGAATACACCGCCGCACCGACCATGGTCGGCATAGCGAGGAAAAACGAAAACTCGGTGGCGGTCTTGCGCGACAGGCCAAACAGCAGGCCGCCGATGATGGTAGCGCCGGAGCGCGAAGTACCCGGAATCATCGCCAGGCACTGGGCAAAACCGACCTTGAGCGCGTCTTTCCAGGTCATCTCATCCACGGTTTCGGCGTGCACCACGTGGTTGCGCTTTTCGGCCCAGAGCATAATCACTCCACCAACCACCAGGGCCGCTGCCACGGTAATCGGGTTAAACAGGTAGTGGTGAATCAGGTCGGCGAAGATCATGCCAAGAATCACCGCCGGGAAAAAGGCGATCAGCAGGTTGCCGGTAAAGCGTTGCGCGCTGCGGTCTTTGGGCAAGCCGACGACCACATCGAAGATCTTTTTCCGGAACTCCCAGACCACCGCCAGAATGGCGCCGAGCTGGATAATGATGTTGAACGCCATGGCCCGCTCACCGCCGAAGTTCAGCAAGTCCGCGACGATAATCTGGTGCCCGGTACTGGAAATCGGCAGAAACTCGGTGAGCCCTTCGACAATACCCAAAATCAACGCCTGCGCAGCGCTCCAAAGATCCATGCAACTCTCCCCGTGGGCGATGGCTTGCACCGCCAGATTTATGTGGTCGACAGACATGAGTGTCGGCAGAAAAGACCCTGACCAGCATGCGGCCAGAGGCGTTACAACTGAGCTAAAAAGCAAAACAGCGAATTAGCTCAAAGCACAACAGCGAGCGCTTGGGAATGCCGCTTTGGGGCAGAAATGCTATCAGACATATCTTGCTGACGCTGCTGCCTTTGCCGGCATTTACGCGGTACTGTTGCAAAGCCATCACCAGCGCCTACCTTCAAGGCTAATTACAACAACAAAGTCTGGAGTTTCCCCCCATGCAAAGCCTTCGCAAACTTCCGATTCAGAGTCGGCTGTGGCTGATCCTGGCTGTTGCCGTGGCCATGCTGGTCAGTCTTGGCTTGTTAATGCTGCAGCAGATCAACAGTGACCTATACAGCGCCAAGGTTCAAAAGACCCAGCATGTGGTGCAAAGTGCCGCTGGCGTGCTGACTTATTTTCAAAGCCTTGAAGCCGCCGGCACCTTGACCCGCGAACAGGCGCAAAAGCAGGCAATGGAAACAGTGCGCGGGCTGCGCTACGACAAGGGCGATTATTTCTGGATCAACGATCTGGGCCCAAAAATGATCATGCACCCCATGAACGCCAAGCTGGAGGGGCAAGACCTTAGCGGCCTCAAAGACCCGGACGGTAAATTCCTGTTTAACGAGATGGTCGCCATCGCCAAGGCCAAAGGCGCGGGCATGGTTGAATACCGTTGGCCGAAACCGGGCGCCAGCGACCCAGTGCCGAAAATTTCCTATGTGCAACTCTTCGAGCCTTGGGGCTGGCTGGTGGGCTCGGGCGTGTATATCGACGATATGCAGGCCGAGTTCCGCGAACAGGCGCTGCGCGCTTCCGCCATGGGGCTGGCAATTGCCGTGTTGATGAGCCTGCTGGTGTTGTATATCAGCCGCAGCATTACCCGGCCGCTGCGCGAGGTGGTGAATGCGATGGAAAATATCGCCAGTGGCGAAGGCGACCTGACCCGCACCCTGGCCAGCGAGGGCAATGACGAGTTGGCCACCCTCGCCCGCCACTTCAACACTTTCACCAACAAGCTGCGCCAGGTGATCAGCCAAATGCTGCAAGCGGCGGCGGCGCTCAATCAATCGGCCGACACCTTGGGCGGCGTGGCCACTAAGTCGCAACAAGACAGCCAACAACAAGCGCTGCAAATGGAGCAGGTAGCCACCGCTATTAATGAAGTCACATACGCCGTGCAGGATGTGGCCAAGAATGCCGAGCAAGCCTCCGGCGAAGTGCAAGGCGCGGAGAACAATGCCAAGCAGGGCCAAGCCAATATCGACCGCAGCCTGCAGCAGATCGACCAGCTCTCCGTCACCATCGGCAAGGCGGTGGAAGTGATCCAAACCTTAGCCCAGGAAAC
>NZ_JBBNAH010000133.1:0-16161 GCF_037994325.1 Pseudomonas sp. | reverse complement strand
GTCACGCACATAAAAGCAAAAGCCGGTGCGCACAGCACACCCTACGGCTCGCGCGCATAAGGCGCGAAACCAAACGCTCAGCCCACGCGGTAACGAATACCGTCACGCACATAAAAGCAAAAGCCGGTGCGCACAGCACACCCTACGGCTCGCGCGCGTAAGGCGCGAAACCAAACGTTCAGCCCACGCGGTAACGAAGAACGCCACCAACTACGAAGCAAACAGCCCCACCCCTAAATCCAACCCCCGTCCCTTCGTTCAACTGGTATCGCGGCATCTCCCGCCCACCCATTTCCGGTTCGGACGAAACATGAGCACTTCTGACACCTCCCTGGCCCGCCGCTTTATCGAACTGCCCGCCGAAAAACGCCGCCTATTTCTGGCCGCCTTGCAGGCCGAACAGATTGACTTCGCCCAGTACCCCATCGTGCCGGTGCCCGGCCACGCCGACCGCGACCAACTGTCTTACGCGCAACAACGCATGTGGTTTCTCTGGCAACTAGAGCCGCATAGCGCCGCCTATAACCTGCCCAGTGCCGTGCGCCTGCTCGGCCCGCTCAATTGCCACGCCTTGGAGCAAAGTTTCCAAGCCTTGGTGCAGCGCCATGAAAGCCTGCGCACTACCTTTGTTCAACGCGGTGAACAGGGCTGGCAGCAGGTTGCCGAGCGGGCGACCTTGCCGGTGCAGTTCACCGACCTCAGCGCGCTGGCCAACAGCGAAAAACAGCAACAAACCCAGCACCACGTCGCCCAGCAAGCCGCACAGCCGTTCGATTTGCAAACCGGCCCGTTGCTGCGCGTGCAGGTGCTGCGCTTGGCCGCTGAGGAGCATGTGCTGCTGTTGACCATGCACCACATCATTGCCGATGGCTGGTCGATGAATATCCTGATTCAGGAGTTTATGGCCGGCTACGACGCCTTTGCCGCCGGCCAGCCGCTGCACTTGCCGGCGCTAACCGCGCAATACCGTGACTATGGCCTGTGGCAGCGCAGTTGGCTGGAGGCCGGCGAGCGTGAGCGGCAGCTGGCGTATTGGCGCACGCACCTGGGCGATGAACATCCGCTGTTGGAACTGCCCACTGACCACCCGCGCCCGGCGCTGCCCAGCCATGCCGGCGCACGCCTGGAGTTCAGTTTGGAGGCGGGCTTGCAGCAGGCGCTTAAAGCGCTGGCCAAGCGCAGTGGCGTGACCTTGTTTGTGGTGCTGTTGGCCAGCTTTAAGGTGCTGTTGCACCGCTATAGCGGCCAGGGCGATATCCGCGTTGGCGGTCTGATTGCTAACCGCACCCGCAGTGAAAGCGAAGGGCTGATTGGCTTTTTTGTGAATACCCAGGTGCTGCGCAGCCAATTAAGTGGCGAGCTGCCGTTTAGCCGTTTGCTGGAACAGGTGAAGCAGGCCACCACCGGCGCCCAGGCCCATCAAGAGCTGCCGTTCGATGCCGTGCTGGAGGCGTTGCAGCCTTCGCGCAGCCAAAGCCATAACCCGCTGTTTCAGGTGATGTTTAATCATCAGCCGTTGGTCACCGACGTTAGCGAAATGCAACTGGCCGGCGGCTTGCGTGTGGCCCATCTGGAAGCCGGGCAGGGCGCTGGCGGCGCCCGTCAGCACGCGGCAGCCAGCGATTTGATGCTGGAAACCCGCGAGGAGGGCGAGCAGCTGTTGGCGGCGATTACTTACGCCACCGACCTGTTTGAAGCGACCACCATCGAGCGCCTGGCAAGCCACTGGCGCCATCTGCTACAGGCCATCACCGAGGCGCCGGAGCAGCCCATCGGCAGCTTGCCGTTGTTGCGCGCTGCTGAGCAGCAACGTCAGCACGCGAACAACGCCTACCAGCAATTGCCTGCCGTCGAACCGCCGGTACAGCAGCTTTTCGAGCACCAAGTAGAGCGCACGCCAAACGCGGTGGCGGTGCAATTGGCGGGTAGTCAGCAAAGCCTCAGTTACCGCGAACTGAATAGCCGCGCTAACCGGTTGGCCTGGCGCCTAAATGAGATGGGCATTGGCCACGGCAGTTTGGTAGCGGTGCTGCTGGGGCGCGATTTAAGTCTGCCGGTGGCGTTGTTGGCGGTGCTAAAAAGCGGCGCTGCCTATGTGCCGCTGGACCCCAATCAATCCGCCGAGCGTCTGGCCAAGGTCTGCGCCGCCAGTGGTGTGCAATTGCTGCTCTGCCAAGGCGCTAGCCTGCCGGACTTGGCCGGCATCGCCAGCCTTTGTGTTGAGCAGGAAAGCGATTGGCTGGAAGGCTATAGCGATAGCAACCTCAACCTGGCCGTGCACCCCGAGCAACTGGCCTATGTAATCTACACCTCCGGCTCCACCGGCCAGCCCAAGGGCGTGGCCATCAGCCATGGCGCGCTGGCCGGCTTTAGTCAGCTGGCCGCCGAGTACAGCGAGCTGCAGCCTAGCGACCGCGTGTTGCAATTTGCCACGGCCAGCTTTGATGGTTTTGTTGAGCAGTTTTACCCGCCGCTGATCCGTGGCGCCGCCGTGGTGCTGCGTGATGCCCGCACCTGGGACAGCGAAACCTGGTTGCTCGCGGTGCAGCAGCACGGCATTACCTTGGCCGATTTGCCCGCCGCGTATTGGCATATGTTGGTCAAGGATTTCGCCCAAGGCGCGCCCCGTGATTTTGCTCAGCTGCGGCAGATTCATGTGGGCGGCGAAGCCATGGCTGTGGAGGGCTTGCAGCTGTCGCAGCGCGCCGGGCTGGGCGCCGTGCGTCTGCTTAATACCTATGGCCCGACCGAAGCCACGGTGGTGTCGAGCATTTACGACTGCACCGGCCTGCGGACGGAGCAGGTCAGCTGGCGTGGCATTGCCATTGGCCGGCCACTGCCGGGCACGCGCTTGTACGTGTTGGACGGCGAGCTCAATCTGCTGCCGCAAGGTGCCATCGGTGAGCTGTATATCGGCGGCCCTGGCCTGGCGCGTGGTTATCACGGCCAGCCGGCATTGACCGCCGAACGGTTTGTCGCCGACCCGTTTAACCCCGGCCAACGCCTGTACCGCAGCGGTGACCGCGTGCGCTGCCGGGCCGATGGCGCGCTGGAGTACATCGGCCGCGTCGACCACCAAGTGAAGATTCGCGGCTTTCGTATCGAGCTTGGCGAAGTCGAAGCACGGTTGCAGCAATGCGCCGGAGTGCGCGAAGCATTGGTGGTGGCGGCAGACCTAGGCAGCGGCGCCACCTTGGTGGCCTATATCGTGCCCGAGCAGGCCGGTTTGGCCCTGGCCGATGCCAGCGCGCAACAGCCGTTCCGTCAGCAGCTACGCGCCAGCCTGCAAGCCAACCTGGCCGACTATATGGTGCCCAGCCACCTGCTGTTGCTGGCCAAAATGCCGCTTACCAGCAGCGGCAAACTCGACCGCAAAGCCCTGCCAAAACCCGACCCCACCCAATTGCAAAGCCACTACCGCGCGCCGCACAGCGAGCTGGAAATTGCCCTGGCAGGCATCTGGATGGAGGTTTTGCAGGTGCCGCGCATCGGCCTCGACGACAGCTTTTTCGACCTCGGCGGCCACTCGCTGCTGGCCGCCCAAGTAGTGGCGCGTATCAAGCGTGAACTAGGCCTAAGCCTGCCGCTGCGCAGCCTGTTCGAGCGCCCGCTGTTGGCTGATCTGGCCGCCGAATTGGCCAGCCAACAGAGCCATGGCGCAGCGGATTGGGACGAGATGGAAGCCTTTATAAATGAATTGGAAGAGGTTTGAGCATGACCCCGAACACCCCCGCACGTATCGCGCAAACGTTTATCGGGTTGTCGCTTGAACAACGTCGCCAGTTCCTCGCCAAGCTGCAAGAAAGCGGCAAAGACTTCAGCCTGCTGCCCATCGTCCCTAGCCGGCATAGTCAGGCCAGTTTGCCGCTGTCTTACGCGCAGCAGCGTTTGCTGTTTCTCTGGCAGATGGAGCCCCACAGCGCCGCCTATAACATGGCCGCGGCCTTGCGTTTAACCGGTGAACTGGATGAAGCGCGCCTGCAAGTGGCCTTTGATGGTCTGCTCCAGCGCCACGAAGCGCTGCGCACGGTTTTCCATATCGACGGCGAGCAGGCCGAGCAACGGGTATTGCCGGTGCCGGCCTTGGCTATTCAGCGCCTTGACGTCAGCGAAGCGCAGTTGCAACAGGCGGTAGATGCCGAAGTCGGCAACCCCTTCGACCTGCTCAACGGCCCGCTGCTACGGGCAACGTTGCTGCGCTTGAGTGCCACGGAGCAGGTGCTGCTGGTGTGTATGCACCATATCGTCAGCGATGGCTGGTCGATGGATGTCATGGTCCGCGAGTTTGTGCAGCTCTATCAGCAAGGCGCCGCCAGCCTGCCGGAGCTGCCGGTGCAATACGCCGACTATGCCCTGTGGCAACGACGCTGGCTGGAGGCCGGCGAGGGCGAGCGGCAATTGGCCTATTGGCGTGAGCAGTTGGGCGATGAGCATCCGCTGTTGCAGGTGGCGCCAGACTTCCCGCGGCCGCCGGTACAGAGCTACGCCGGCGCCACGGTGCGCTTCGACTTTGGCGCGCCATTGTCCCAGCGTATGCACGCGTTTGCCCGCAGCCAGGGCGTGACCCTGTTTATGCTGACCCTGGCCGGCTACAGCCTGTTTTTGGCCCGCCATAGCGGCCAGCACGACATCCGCATCGGCGTGCCCAATGCCAACCGTGGCCGCGAAGAAGTGGAAGGGCTGATCGGCTTTTTTATCAACACCCAAGTGCTGCGCTGCCAGATCGATTTGCGCCAAAGCTTTAGCCAATTGCTCGCCCACGTGCGCGATACCAGTCTGGCTGCCCAAGCCCATCAGCAACTGCCGTTTGAGCAGTTAGTGGAGGCCTTGCAGCCCGAGCGCAGCCTGGGCCATAACCCGCTGTTCCAGGCCAAGTTCAACCAGAACGTCGGTATGCAACGGCGCCAAGCCCTGCAACTGCCAGGGCTGAGCGTGGCGGAATACCCGCTGGATAAAGTTGGCACGCACTTCGACCTGGCCCTGGATATCACCGACAGCGGTGTCAGTGTGTTGGGGGAGATGACCTATGCCAGCGACCTCTATCAGCCGGCCAGCATCCACGCTTTTATTGCCAGCCTGCGCGAGCTATTTGAGCAGGTGCTGGCGCAGCCGGATGCGCCGCTGCTAAGCCTTGTCGCCAGCCCGGAACCCGTCATCGCTGCTGACCGCAGCGAACTGCCATTGGTGTTGCAGCGCTGGGATCAACAGGTGGACCGCCAGCCAGAAGCCCTGGCCGCGGTGTATGGCGACATACGTTTGAGCTATGCCGAGCTGGATAGCCAAGCCAATCGCCTGGCGGCGCAGTTGCAGGGTGTGGGCGTGCGACCCGGTATGCCAGTGGCGGTGCTGCTGGAACGCTCAATGGACTGGTTAGTCAGCCTGCTGGCCACGCTAAAAGTGGGCGCGGTGTATATGCCGCTGGATACTAAAGCGCCCACTGACCGTCTGGCGCAAATGCTGGAGCGTGCAAAGGCCAAGCTGGTGGTGCTGGCCGCCGATGATGCCCGCCACGATGGCTTGGGTTGCCCCGCGTTGCGCTATGCGCCGGAACACTGGCAATACGTCGAAGCCGCAGAGCCGGTACCGCTGCACCGGCAAAGCCCCGCTTATGTGATTCACACCTCCGGTTCTACCGGCCAGCCCAAGGGCGTGGTGGTCAGCCATGGCGCGCTGGCCAGTTATGTCGATGGCGTGCTGGAGCGCTTGGCCTTGCCCGAGGGCGCGAGCATGGCGCTGGTCTCCACCATCGCCGCCGACCTGGGCCACACCCTGGTGTTCGGCGCGCTGTGTTCCGGGCGGCCGCTGCATGTGCTGGAGCAGGAACTGGCCTTCGACCCCGACCGCTTTGCCGCCTATATGGCCGCGCAGCAGATCGCCGTGTTGAAGATTGTGCCCAGCCACCTTAACGGCCTGCTGCAAGCCGCTAGTGCCGCCGATGTGTTGCCCAGCCACACCTTGGTAGTGGGCGGCGAGGCCTGCTCGCAGGCGCTGTATCAGCGCGTGCGTGCGTTAAAGCCGAGCTGCCGGGTGATCAACCATTACGGCCCCAGCGAAACCACGGTCGGCGTGCTCACCCATGAGCAAAGCGGCGAGCTGGAGCAGGGCAATGTGCCGCTGGGCACGGCGCTGCCCGGTGCGCATCTGTATGTGCTGGATGACCTGCTGAATCCCGTGCCGGAAAGGGTCGCGGGCGAGCTGTATATCGGCGGTGCCAGCGTTGCCCAAGGCTACTTGGGCCAAGCGGCGTTGACCGCTGAACGCTTTGTGCCCGACCCCTATGGCCCGCCCGGCGCCCGCGTGTACCGCAGCGGCGATCGAGTGCGGCGCACGGCCGATGGCCTGCTGCATTTTCTCGGTCGCACCGATGACCAAGTGAAGATTCGCGGCTACCGCGTCGAGCCCGGTGAAGTGGCCAAGGTGCTGCGTCAGCTCCCCGGCATTCAAGATGCCGCCGTGCTCGCCGTGCCCGTCCAAGAGCAACTGCAACTGGTGGCCTACTGCGTTGGCAGCCTGAATGCGCAGGCGATCAAAGAACAACTGCAAGCCCAGCTCAGCGACTACCTGGTGCCGGCGCATATCGTGCTGCTGGAACAGCTACCGCTAACCGCCAATGGCAAGCTCGACCGCCGCGCCTTGCCCGGCCCGCAGGTGCAGCAATCGTCTTACGCTGCGCCGACTAACGAGGTGGAAAGCACCTTGGCGGCGATCTGGCAGGACGTGCTGAAAGTGGCCCAGGTGGGTGTGCACGACAACTTCTTCGAACTCGGCGGCGACTCCATCCTTAGCCTGCAAATCATCGCCCGGGCCAAACGCCAAGGCCTGAAACTGACGCCCCGCCAGTTGTTTGAAAAACAAACCATCGCGCAACTGGCACAGGTGGCCAAAGCTGTGACGGCCAAGGTTGTCGCGCCGTTGCCGAGCGCTGCCGAAAGCGTCTTGCTGCCAGTGCAACAGCGCTTCTTTGAACTGGCGCTGGAGCAGCCGCAGCACTACAACCAGGCCGTGCTTTTGCAACCGCGTCAGCCCTTGAGTGCGGAGGTATTGAGCGCCGCCTTGCAGCGTTTGCAGCAACAGCATGAAGCCTTGCGCTTTGGCTTCCAGCGCGCGGGCAACCGCTGGCTGGCGCGAGCGCGGGCCACGGCCGATAGCGAGCTGTTGTGGCAGCGGTCGGCTGCCGATAGCGCAGAACTCACCGCCATCGCCGAACAGGCGCAACGCAGCCTCGATTTGCACAACGGCCCGCTGCTGCGTGCCGTGCTGTTTACCTTGGCCGATGGCAGCCAACGGTTGCTCCTGGTTATTCACCACCTGGTGGTAGACGGCGTGAGCTGGCGCGTGCTGCTCGAAGACCTGCAAGCGCTGTACAGCGGCCAACCGCTGGACCCGGCGCCAAGCCAACAACACTGGGCCGAACGCCTAAGCCAATGGACACAACATGCCGGCGCCGCCGAACTCAACTACTGGGTAGGGTGTGCTGCGCGCACCAGTGCGCCCTCGGATGAAACGCTTGGTGCGTACAGCACACCCGACGAGACTCTGCCTGGCGCTGTTGAAGATGCCAGCTTACGGATTGAGCACGGCCACAGCGTGTATTGCCGCCTTAACGCTGAGCAAACGCGGCAACTGCTGCAACACGCGCCGACTGCCTACCGCACCCAGGTCAACGACCTGCTGCTCACCGCCCTGGCCCGCACGCTGTGTCAGTGGAGCGGGCAGGGCAGTGCGCTTGTTCAACTTGAAGGCCACGGCCGCGAGGGGCTGTTTGACGATGTCGATCTATCGCGCAGCGTCGGCTGGTTTACCAGCTTGTTCCCGCTGGCTTTAACGCCATCGGCAGACGTGGCCGAGTCCATCCAAACCATCAAAGAACAACTGCGCGCGGTGCCGAATAAGGGGGTCGGTTTTGGCGCTTTGCGTTACCTGGGAGACGCCGAGCAACAGGCGGCTTTGGCCGCCTTGCCGCAACCACGGGTGACCTTTAACTACCTGGGCCAGTTCGACCAGAGCTTTGCCGAGGACGGCCTGTTTGCCCCGGCCAGCGAAAGCGTTGGCGCCACCCAAGGCGTGCACAACAACCTCGGTAACTGGCTCAGCATTAACGGCCAGGTGCTCAACGGTGAGCTGGAGTTGGGCTGGACCTTTAGCCGGGAAATGTTCGATAAAACGCTGATCGCCGACCTCGCCGAGCACTACCTGCATGAGCTGCAAGCCCTTATCGCCCATTGCCTGAGCAGCGAGGCCGGTGGCGCCACGCCGAGCGATTTCCCCCTGGCTGGCTTTACCCAGACGCAGCTACAGCAGTTGCCGTTTGACTTGCGCCAAATCGAGGCCATCTACCCGCTGTCGCCGATGCAGGAAGGCCTGCTGCTGCACACGCTGCTGGAGCCGGGTTCGGGCATTTATATGATGCAGTACTGCTACAGCGTCGACAGTGCCATCGACACCGAACGCTTCCGCCAGGCCTGGCAAGCCGTGGCGCAGCGCCATGATGCACTGCGCACGCGGTTCTCTTGGGGCGTGGGCGAACGTATGGTGCAGGTGGTGCAGCGTATCGCCACGCCGGATGTGCAGATTCATGATTGGCGCGACATTCCGGCCAGCGAGCATGAACGCACGTTGCTGGAAATGCTCGCCGAAGAGCGCCGTGCCGGTTTCGACTTGCAACAGGCGGTGCCGTTTCGTCTGCGCTTGATTCAGTTGGACGAGCAGCGTTTTGGCTTTGTGCTGAGCAACCACCACATCCTGATCGATGCCTGGTGCCGCTCGTTGTTGATGGATGAGTTTTTCGCCCTCTACGCCGCCCTGGCGGAACAGCGCCCGGCCGAGCTGGCGCCGGCCTCGCGCTATGGCGATTTTATTGCCTGGTTGCAGCAGCAAGACCGTCCAGCCTCGGAACGTTTCTGGCGCGAACAACTGGCCGGTTTTGAACAACCCACCAGCCTGCCATTCGACCGCCAGCCGTTGCGCGATGCCAGCCATTCGCTGATTGGCGATTGCCAAACCCAGCTGGACCGCGAGCAAACCCGGCAACTGCACGCCACTGCCCAGCAGTTGCAACTGACCGTAAACACCCTGGTGCAAGCCGCCTGGGCGCTGGTGCTGCACCGCTACAGCGGCGCCCGCGATGTGGTGTTTGGCGTCACCGTGGCCGGGCGCCCGGTGGATATGCCAGAGATGCAGCGCACCGTTGGCCTGTTTATCAACAGCATCGCCTTGCGCGTGCAGCTACCAGAGGCCGGCAGTGGCGTCAGCGTCGGCCAGTGGCTGCAGCAGTTGTTCGCCCTCAATCTGCGTCTGCGTGAGCACGAACATCTGCCATTGGTGGACATTCAAGCGGGCAGCGAAATCGGCAAAGGCCAGCCGTTGTTCGACAGCCTGTTTGTCTTTGAAAACGCGCCCATGGAAGACGGCGTAATGGAGCAGGCGCAGGCCCTTAACGTGACCTCGGACTCGGGCCGCACCCACACCAACTACCCGATGACGGTGGTGATCTACCCAGGTGAGGCGCTGGGGCTACATCTGTCCTACGACCAGCGCTGGTTTGATGACGCCACCGTGCAACAGCTATTGGCCGACTTTCACTACCTGCTGCTGCAACTGGCCGAGCAACCGCAACAGCGCTTCGATGCCTTGCCGCTGTTAGCGCAGCAAGAGCGGCAGCAGTTGCTGCACGATGTTAACCAATCGACCCGCGACTACCCGCTGCAACAGGGCTATGCGCTGCTGTTCGAACAGCAAGCGGCACTTAACGCCGAGCGCGTGGCGGCCAGTTGTGCGGGTGAGCAGTGGAACTACCGCGAGCTTGATCAGCAGGCCAACCGTATGGCCCAAGCGCTGCTGCATGCTGGCGTACAGCCGGACCAACCGGTGGCCTTGCTGGCCGAGCGCGGCTTACCGCTGCTGGGCATGATTGTCGGCACCCTGAAAGCTGCCGCCGGTTACTTGCCACTGGACCCACACCTGCCCGCCGAACGCTTGCGCCATATCCTCACCCTTAGCCGCGCGCCGGTATTGGTCTGCACCGCTGAATGCGTGCCGGCGCTGCAACCGCTATTGGCGGCGGTGGAGGCGGGTCAGCGTCCGCAGCTAGTGGTCTGGGAGCAGTTGCAACAAAGCCATGATGCCCGGGCGCCGCTGCTGCCCATCGGCCCTCGGCACCTGGCCTATGTGATCTACACCTCCGGCTCCACCGGCTTACCAAAAGGCGTGATGGTCGAGCAGGCCGGCATGCTTAATAACCAGTTGAGCAAGCTGCCGTACCTGCACCTCAGCGCCAACGATGTGATCGCCCAAACGGCCTCGCAAAGCTTTGATATTTCCGTCTGGCAGTTCCTCACCGCCGCGCTGTGTGGCGCGCGGGTAGAAATCGTGCCCGACCCGATTGCCCATGACCCGCAGGCGCTGCTCGCCCACGTCAACGCCAGCGGCATTAGTGTGCTGGAAAGTGTGCCGTCACTGATTCAGGGCATGCTCGATGGCGAGCCACTTGCTTTGCCGGGGCTGCGCTGGCTGCTGACTACTGGTGAAGCCATGCCGCCAGAACTGGCGCGGCGTTGGTTACAGCGTTATCCGCATATTCCGCTGATCAACGCCTATGGCCCGGCCGAGTGCTCGGACGATGTGTCGCTAACGCGGGTGAGCGAAGGCGACTTAGCGAGTGTGTATCTGCCTATCGGTTTGCCCACCGATAACAACAGGCTGCATGTGCTTGATGGCCAGCTGGAGCTGGTGGGTGTACGTGCAGTAGGTGAGTTATGTGTGAGTGGTACGGGGGTGGGCCGCGGTTATGTTGGCGACCCGGTGCGCACCGCGCTGGCCTTTGTGCCGGACCCTTACGCCAGCCAGCCCGGCCAACGCCTGTACCGCACCGGCGACCTGGCGCGGCGGCGCAGCGATGGTGTGCTGGAGTATGTCGGCCGCCGCGACCATCAGGTAAAAATCCGTGGTTTCCGCATCGAACTGGGCGAAATCGAAGCACGCCTCAGCGAGTTGCCCGGCGTGCGCGACAGCGCGGTATTGGCGCAAGACCAAGCCAGCGGCCGCCACCTGGTCGCCTATGTGGTGCCAAGCGACACCAATGCCGATGAACAGCAACAACGCAGCTTGCGCGACCGCCTGAAAACCGCGCTCAAACGCCAACTGCCGGACTATATGGTGCCGCAGCAATGGGTGCTGCTCGACAGCATGCCGCTGAACGCCAACGGCAAGCTGGATCGCAAGGTCTTGGCAACCATCGAAAGCCAAGCGCTGCAAGGCGATTTCGCCGCGCCGCAGAGCGAGCTGGAAATGCAGTTGGCGCAGGTGTGGCAGGAACTGCTGCACGTCGAGCGGGTAGGGCGGCACGACAACTTCTTTGAATTGGGCGGCCATTCCTTGCTGCTGGTGCGGGTGATCTCGCGGTTGAAAAACCAGCTGGGCATTGACCTGCCGATGCAGGAGTTCTACCGCGCCAGTACGGTGGCCGAGTTGGCTGCGGTGATCGACAGCCGCGTACCCGTGGATGACTTCGACACCATTTTCGCCACCCTCGATGAATTGGAGGCGGTCGATGCTTAATCCGCAAACAGCCTTGAGCCAAACCGACATGCTGGTGCAACGCATCCGCCCGCTGGGCAATGCCAAGCGCGCTGAACTGTTTCGCTTATTGGCGCAAAAGGGCGTCGACCTGGCGCGCTTGCCCATCGTGCCGCTGGCCGAGCGCCAGGGCTTGCCGCTGTCCTATGCGCAGCAGCGGCAATGGTTTCTCTGGCAACTGGAACCCCACAGCAGTGCTTACAACATGCCCACCGTGTTGCGCCTGCGCGGCTCGCTAAATGTGCCGGCACTGCGCCGCAGTTTCGATGCGCTAGTGGCGCGCCATGAGGTGCTGCGTACGCGCTTTGTGCAAGAGGGTGGCCACGCTTATCAGTGCATTGACGCGCAAGGGCGGGTGCACGTGCAGGAAGAGGACGTTGCGGCAGACTCGGTCGAGCAGGCGATTGCCACCGAAGTCGAGCAGCCCTTCGACCTGATTAATGGCCCCTTGCTGCGAGTCAAACTGCTGCACCTGGGGCCTGACGATATGGTGCTGGTCCTGACCCAACACCATATCGTCAGTGACGCCTGGTCCTTGCAGCTGCTGGTGCAGGAGTTGATTCAGCTGTACCAAGGTTTTAGCCAGGATTTGCCGCCACAATTGCCAGCGTTACCCCTGCAATACGCCGACTACGCGCTGTGGCAACGGCATTGGATGGCCGCTGGTGAACGTGAGCGCCAAGTGCAGTATTGGCAGCAGCAATTGCACGGCGCGCCCAGCGTATTGGAGCTGCCAAGCGACAGGCCGCGCCCGTCCAGCCCAAGCCATCGCGGCGCACAAGTTGGCGGCGAACTACCGGCTGCTTTGGCCGATGGTTTGCGCCAGTTGGCGCGGGCTGAAGGTTGCAGTCTGTTTATGTTGCTGCTGGCCTCGTTTCAACTGGTGTTGCAGCGCTACAGCGGGCAAACGGATATCTGCATCGGCGTGCCCTCGGCCAACCGCAATCGCACGGAAACCCAAAACTTACTGGGTTTTTTCGTCAATACGCTGGTGCTGCGTAGTCGCCTCGACAGCGCCGTTAGCAGCCGCGCGTTGTTGCAACAGGTCAAACGCACCTTGCAAGCTGCCCAGGCCCATCAAGACCTGCCCTTCGAAGAGCTGGTGGAGGTGCTGCGCCCGCAACGCAGCCTTAGCCATAGCCCGTTATTTCAGGTGATGTTTAATCATCAAAGCGACACGTCGATGGGCGAAGCGCCGCTGACGGGCTTGCACATCGAAGCCTTGGGCGGGCAGCGGCATACCGCCAACTTCGACCTGGTATTGGATTGCGTTGAACAGGGCCAAGGCCTGCATGCGCGCTTTACCTACGCCACCGATTTGTTCGATACCAGCACGGTTGAACGCCTGTTCGCGCATTGGCAAAACCTGCTGCAGAGCATGGTTGCCAGACCTGAAATCGCCCTGGCCGAATTGAACATGCTCACCCGCGATGAGCGTGAGTTGCTGCTACACACCTGGAACGCCGCCGGCTTAAACCAGCCGGCCGAGCAGCGCTGCGTGCATCAGTTGATCGAAAGACAAGCCCAGTTGCGCCCAGATGCCGAGGCATTGCGCGTGGGTGAGCAATGCCTGACTTATCAGCAACTCAACGCCTGGGCCAATCGCCTGGCCGCGCAGTTGCGTGAATACGGTGTCGGGCCGGAAGTGCGCGTCGGCATTGCCATCGAGCGTTCACTGGCGATGACCGTCAGTTTGCTCGCCGTGCTCAAAGCCGGTGGCGCCTATGTGCCGCTGGACCCGGCGCATCCCCCCGAGCGCTTGGCCTATATGGTCGAAGACAGCGGCATCGCCTTGTTGCTAACCCAGGCCACGCTGTTGGCACAATTGCCGGTACAACGGCTGCTGGTTGCCGCCGATGGTGCCGACCTGCACGGTTACAGTGCCGACAACGGCAACTATCTGGTACGTGCAGAAAACCTCGCCTACCTGATCTACACCTCCGGCTCCACTGGCAAACCCAAAGGCGTGGCTGTCAGCCACGGGCCGCTGGCCATGCACTGCCTGGCGATTGCCGAGCGCTACGGCATGACGCCCGAGGACCGCGAGCTGCAATTTGCCTCGATCAACTTCGACGGCGCCCACGAACGTTGGCTGGTGCCACTGGTATCCGGCAGCCTACTGATGCTGCGCGACAACGAACTGTGGGACGCCGAACGCTGCTGCGCGGAAATCGCCCGCTATGGCATCACCATCGCCTGCTTTACCCCGAGCTACTTGCAACAGCTGGCCGAGTACGCCGGCGAGGCAGGGCGGCAGTTGCCGATTCGCTCTTACACAGTGGGCGGCGAAGGCACCAGCCGCGCCACGTTTGAACAGATTCAACGGGTGTTGCAGCCAGCGCGGATTATCAACGGCTATGGCCCTACTGAAACGGTGATCACGCCGCTGCTCTGGCGCGCGTACCCGCACACCCGTTTCGATGCGCAATATATGCCCGTCGGCCAGCCCGTCGGCGCGCGCACTGCCTATGTGCTGGACGCCGATTTGCAGCCGGTGCCGGTGGGCATTGCCGGCGAGTTGTATATCGGTGGTGAGGGCGTGGCGCGTGGTTATCACCAGCGGCCGGGGCTGACGGCGGAACGTTTTGTCGCTGACCCGTTCAGTGCCACCGGCGGCCGCCTTTACCGTACCGGCGATCTGGTGCGTTACCGCGATGACGGCGTGGTGGATTACCTCGGTCGCGTCGACCACCAAGTAAAAATTCGCGGTTTCCGCATCGAACTGGGCGAGGTCGAATCGGCCTTGCTTGGCCTGCGCGAAGTACGCGAAGCGGTGGTAACCGTGGCCGGCGAGGAACGCAGCAAACGCCTGCTCGCCTATGTGGTGCTGGCGCCCGACCTTGGCGATGAAAGCGCCGTGTTCGCCAACCTGCGCGCGCAACTGCGCCAGGTGCTGCCCGACTATATGGTGCCGGCGCAATTAGTCGCGCTACCGGCCATGCCGCTAAACCCCAATGGCAAGCTCGACCGCCACGCGTTGCCAGCGCCTAGCCTGGAGCGCAGCGACAACTACCGCGCGCCGGTTACCGCGTTGGAGCAACAGTTGGCGGCGGTATGGAGTGATGTGTTGCAGGTACAGGACATCGGCCTCGATGACAGCTTTTTCGAACTCGGCGGCAACTCGATTCTGGCCCTGGAAGTGATCAGCCGTGTTCGGCAATTGGCCATTCCCGGTTTCAGCCTGTCGCTAAAAACGCTGATGGCCAGCCCGCGCATCAGCGAGCTGGTGCAGGTGCAGGTGCATAGCCATCGTGGGCCGGTGCTGGCCCTGAACCAGGGGCAACGCGCCAGTCGCCAGTTGTTCTGCCTGCATGGCGGGCAGGGCACGGTGTTCGACTACGCGCCGCTGGCCAAAGCGCTGGAACCACACTGGGCGGTACACGGCGTGCAATGCCGCATGCTCCTGGATAGCCAGTGGCTGGACGTATCGCTTGCCAGCATGGTCGCTGACTACGTCGACTACATCACGGCCATACAACCGAGCGGGCCTTACCACCTGCTGGGTTGGTCGCTGGGTGGGGCGTTGAGCGTGCTGGTGGCGGCGGAGCTGGAGCAACGCGGTGCCGAGGTGGCGTTTATGGGCTTGGTCGATAGCTACTTGCCGCAACTGTCGCTTACTTCACCCGCCTGGCCCGAGCGTTTGCAAGAGCGCCTATTGGCCATGCAGGCCGAGCCCACGGGTGTCGCTGCGCTGTGCCAACGCTGGCAAGGGCAGGGCTGGCAACAGATTGATCTGCGCGAGGTATTACCCCTGCTGCAAGGCAATGCTGCGTTGCTAGCACTCGGGCTGAACACGGACGAGCAGCTCAACTGGCTGCGCACCACGTTGCAATTGGACGACCTGGCGCTGGCCCTGGAGCGGTTGCCGCGTACCCAGGTGCAACCGGTTTGTTGGTGGGCCGACAACCGTGAACACAGTGCCGGGCCGCAACTTGATGCGCTGTATGGCGAGCGGCTGTGGCATTGCTCATTGGCCCAAGGCCATTTTGATCTGCTCAAAGGCAAGGCACTGCAGCAAAGCCTACGTGAGCGATTACACGGGTGTGCCGCGCTAACCGCGTGAGGCTATCAGGCGGAGTCGCCTTTTTGCCGACTCCGTCCGAGCCTGGTGCGCCTGCGTCGTAAGAGGCCTTGCGAGCGGTCCTACAGGCACGCGCAGTTATATTTCTTACCGTTGACCGACAGTTCCTCGAAGGGAGTCGGTCATGAACAAACGCTGTTTCCGCCTGATATTTAGTAAGTCTCTTGGTTTTCTGATTCCTGTTGCAGAAACCACCAAAGCCCAGCGCAAGCCTGGGCAGCAAACCACCGCCACCTCACCTCCCAAACCGTTTAACGGGTCGCTCAAGCACTTGGTGTTGTCCGTGCTGCTGGCTGGCATGCCTGGCCTGACAGTGGCGGACATTCTGCCGGACGCCGATAAGCCTTCAGGTACCAGCGTGATCAACGCCGCCAACGGTGTGCCGGTCATTGAAATCGCCAACCCCAATGACAAGGGCTTGTCCCATAACCGTTTTAACCAATTCGATGTGCCGCAGCCTGGGGTGATTTTTAACAACAGCCGGGTTAATGGCCTTAGCCAGTTGG
>NZ_JBBNAH010000132.1:0-2409 GCF_037994325.1 Pseudomonas sp. | reverse complement strand
GTTCCAGCTCTTGGGATTTCGGACCCAGGTCTTTCTGGATGTCGAAGTCTTTCAACTTGATGGTGGTGGTGCCTTCAAAGCCGGCACGGTAGCCGCCCCATGGGTCTTTGCCTTCACCCAGGAAAGTTGCCTTGATCACCACTGGCTTGGTTACGCCGTGCAGGGTCAGGTCACCCGTTACGTCGGCTTTGCCTTCGCCGGTGGATTTAACCGAGGTGGAGACAAACTTGGCTTCCGGGAATTTCGACACGTCGAGGAAATCAGCGGTGCGGATGTGTTTGTCGCGCTCGGCGTGGTTGGTGTCGACGCTGGTGGTTTTCAGGGTGATGTCGATTTTGCTGGCTTCAGGCTTTTTCGCGTCAAAGCTGAAGGTGCCTTCCCAATCTTTGAACGTGCCGTAGATGTAGCTGAAACCCAGGTGGCTGATTTTGAAGTCGATAAATGCGTGTTGGCCTTGTTTGTCGATGGTGTAGTCATCGGCCATGGCGTGGCCGGCGCTGAGCATCGCGGTGCCGAGGGCCAGAGCAGCCAGGGATTTCTTCAGGGTGGTGCTGATCATTGCGTGAGTCCTTGTGCAGTGAGGGAGTTAGTCGGCGCGGCGGCCAAACATACGGGTCAGGGTTACATCGTGATCAATAAAGTGATGCTTCAGAGCTGCTAACGCATGGAGCCCAGCAAAAATTACCAAGCCCCAGGCGAGGTACAGATGCACTGCACCGGCAACGTCTTCCTGGTCAGGAATGCTGGTGAGTGAGGCAGGTACCGCAAACAAGCCAAAGACTTCAATCGGCCGGCCATCGGCGGTGGAGATCAGGTAGCCGGCAATCAGTACGGCAAACAAGCCGAGGTACAGCACCGCGTGGCCCAGCTTGGCGCCCAAACGGGTGGCTTTGCTGTAGGTCGCGAGTGTTGGGGGCGGCGGGCTGATAAAGCGCCAGAGCAGGCGAACAATCATCAGCGCCAGCAAGGTCAGGCCAATGCTTTTATGCAGCGCAGGGGCGGAGTGGTTGTAGGGGCTGTAGTAGTCCAGCGTCACCATCCACAAGCCAAGGCCGAATAACCCAAACACCGCTAAAGCGATACCCCAGTGCAACACAATGCTGACCAGACCATAACGGGAAGAGGAGTTACGCAGCTGCATGTAGGCGGGTTCCGTAAAAAAGCAGTGGGCTAAGACTAGCGGTAAATCTATCGAGTTAAAGCGAAAAATTCTGCTTTGAAATATCGGGAAATACGATGGGTTTTTACGGTCTGGATAGGCGGAAATAACAGGTGACCGAACGGTCGATGCGAAAGGGAACTCGTAGGGTGTGCTGCGCGCGCCTAGGCGCAACGCTCAAAATCGCAGGATGGCGCAGCGCACCCTGCGAGAACGCCCGCGTTGCGCGGGCGCTTACACGTCAGTTAAACAACTTGGAGAAAAAACCCGGCTCGTCTTTGCCGTCTTTGTCTTTTTTAACCGGTGCTGGCGCTTCGGCAACCACTTGCTTGGCGGGGTCGACAACCTTGCCCGCCAACAAATCCTGCGCCTGCCCGGCGGCACGTTGACCACTGCGCAACGCGCCTTCCAATGTGCCTGGGTACAGCGCATCGGTATGCTCACCGGCAAACACCACCCGTTGCAGCGGCTTTTCCCACACCCGCCAGTTACGCGTCAGTTGGCCCGGGCCATAAGCCAGGTACGAACCGCCGGTGGACGGGTCAGTGCTGTAGCGACGGATTTCATAGCCGGAAAACGCACCACGGGCTTTCGGGTAAAGCGCGTGCAAGCGAATCAGCACCTGGTCGACCACTTGCTTGTCACCAAAGGCCTGCATCACCCGTGCGTTATCGCCGGACAGGTTAATCACCGCATTGGCGCCACCTTTGGCCGCCGGCTCAATCCACAGCATGCCCAGGCCTTGGTCGGTAAAGATCTCGCCAGACAAACGTGCCTTGCTCTCCCACACCGGGGTTTTGAACTTGAGCAGAATCTGGTCGCGCCAGCCGTAATTGGTGCCCTTGATCGCGGCCACGCGGTTGGTTTCCAGCGCCGGGGTCAGTTGAATCTGCGCCAGGGCTTTGAGCGGCACCGCGAGCACCACGTAATCGGCGCTGTAACCAACGGCGCCGGCTTTCACCGTCACGCCGTCCTTGTCCTGGCTGATGGCCGAGACCTTGGAGTTGGTTTTGATGGTTTTCAGCTGTTTTAGAAACGCGGCGGCCAGCACTTGGCTGCCGCCCGGCAGGCGCGCGGCACGCAGGTCACGGTCATCCACGCCGCGGTAAACGCGGGTTTGTTGCGCCAAGTAGAGCAGCGACAGGCGCGAGGGCTCGTCGTAGCGTGAGCGAATGCGTTGGTTGACCAGCAAACGGGCGGTGGCCGGCAGCGCCAGCTTGTCCAGCCACTTGGCCACGGTGATCTGGTCG
>NZ_JBBNAH010000131.1:0-3281 GCF_037994325.1 Pseudomonas sp. | reverse complement strand
CTTCTAGGGATGCGCGTTAGCCACCATCGAGTTAAACCAGGGCCGCACATAGCAGGTGGAAATAAGTTTGGTGTCACAGCGGCCTTGGGTCAGCGCTTCACGCAGTTTGCTGATATCGGCCTGTTCCACATAGTGGCGCGCATCCTCCATATCGTCGGCCTGGCCGTAGCCGCCATTGAGCATTTCACTCAGCGCTTCCTGTTTGCTCCAGCCCTGGATCACGGTGCGAAACATGGCAGCCATCAGCCCGGTGCGGTCGCTGCCGTGTTTGCAGTGCATCAGCACCGGGCCACGGGTTTCGGCGAGCTGCAATACGTTGAGCACACGCAATACATCGGTGTCATCGACACGGTCAGCGTGCAAGGGAATGCTGATCAAGCTGATGTTGCTGTTGCCCAGCCATTGGCGGTCGTCGTCTTTGATAAAGGTGACCACGGTGCGCACTTGCAGTTGTTCCAACAGCGCTAGGTGCTCGGGTTGCGGCAGGGCACTGCGGTACAGGGTTGGCGACATTTCAAACAGCTTGAACGAGGGGTCTACCTGGTGTGCCCAGGTTTCTGCCTGGGGTGCGGCCAGAAGCGGTGTTTCCGCAACGTTGGAAGGTAGGTAACGCCACAGCAGCAGGGCGCCGACCACGGCGAATACACCTGCAACAGCAAAGACCCGACGACGTGACTTGAGCATGGAAACTCCCCGAATAAGGGAGCCCATGCTAGGAAGGCGCGAGTGAAGCGCCGATCAAATCGATGTGAAAAAAGGGTGAAGCATTAGCGAGCTTATAGATTGCGCGAGCCACCGAAGTAGGCGCAGCCGCGCTCGACTTTGCCGTTGCTGCGTAGCTCTGCTGACAGAAACGATACCGCACCGCTGGCACTATCGACGCAGCGTTGCGGCGCTATCCACAATTCCAGGCGCAGGCCGTTGGCTTCGCTGGTGAGGTTAAAGCGCCCGTCAGGCAGTTGTTCTTCCAGGTAGGGCAGGGCCAGCGGCTCCTGATTGGGGCGCTCCAGCACCATGCCTTTGGCGTTTACGCTGACACTCCAGTCGGGCTCATTGCCGCTGGCGCGCAGTACTTGGCGTTTGAAGTTGGGATCGTCGCAGCCATGGCCTTCGCGTTGTACGCGATACAGGCGGGTGAGGTTGAGTTGGCCGTCGCTGCCGCTGACTTTGCTGGCATCGAGGTTGCCGCTGACGTCGGCAAACAGGGTGCCGTCGACGCGGTCGAGCAAGGTGGCAGACTCTTGCAGCAGGCCGGTATTGCCGCTGTCATTGATGACGAAACGACGTTGTTCCTGGCAAGGGCGCAGCAGCAGTTTGCCGCCGCTGACGCTGAGCTCGCCCTGCATACGAGTGCCGGGCGACACCGGCGCCTGGTCTTGACCGTCAAACATCGCGCAGCTGGCGAACAGGGGTAATAGGGCAAACAACAGGGGGCGGACAGCGCGCATCAAGGGGGTCTCCTGGCAGGTGCGGCCACGTTACCCACGCCCCGGCGCCGGCACAAGAGCGCGGGGCAAATGTTGCCGCGCGCTGTTGAGCGGATGTGCTGCTTAGCCGACGGTGTAAACCTGCCCGGTCTGTTTGCCTTCGACACTTTTCGCGTAGGCCAGGGCCACGTCGACTGCCTGCACCGGTTTAAAACCACGGAAAAATGGCCCGTAACTGTCCATGGCTTCCACCAACACCGTGGGGCTGATGACGTTCACCCGCAGGCCGCGGGGCAGTTCGATGGCAGCGGCTTTGACGAAACTGTTGAGCGCACCATTGACCATGCTCGCCGAGGTGCCGGCCACGATCGGGTCGTCGCTGAGAATCCCCGAGGTCAAGGTGAACGAGCCGCCGTCGTTGATAAATTCGCGGCCAATCAGCAGCAGGTTGACCTGGCCCATCAGCTTGTCATTCAGGCCCACGGTGAACTGCTCGGCCTGCATCTCGGCCAGCGCGCCAAAGTGCACCGAGCCGGTGGCGCTGACCAAGGCGTCGAAGCGCCCGGTTTGTTCGAACAACTGGCGAATGGAGGCGGCGTCGCGGATATCCACCTGGTAGTCGCCGCTCGTACGGCCGACGCGGATCACTTCATGGCGCTCGGCCAATTCACGTTCTACTGCTTGGCCAATGGTGCCGCTGGCGCCGATCAGGACGATTTTCATAGCAATGTTCCTCAAAGAAAAAAACACGGTGGGGTTGAGTGGCAAGCAGTGTAGATCGACAGTTTGTAGGTGATAATCCAGCCAATTGGAAACCTTTGGTTCTCGTTAGGAAACAATCGCCATGAGCGAAATGGATGATCTGGCTGCCTTTGCCACCTTGGTTGAGGCCGGCAGTTTTACTCAGGCGGCTGAGCGCCTGGGTTGCAGCAAGGGGCAGTTGTCCAAACGCATTGGCCTGCTTGAACAGGGGCTGGGCATCAGTTTGCTCTATCGCACCACGCGCAAACTGTCGTTGACGGCGGCCGGTGCCGCGCTGTTGCCGGAGGCGCAGGCGTTGGTCGCCCAAGCTACGCGCGCTCGGCAAACCCTGGCGCGCTTGCAGGAGGAGGCTGCCGGTACGGTGCGCATCACAGCGCCGGTGTCCTTGGGCGATACGTTTTTTGATGCCTTGCAGCTGCAATTTGCCCAGGCGTTTCCGCAAATCCGTATCGAGTTGGAACTGAGCAACACCTACCGCGACTTGGTGGCCGACGGCTTCGACCTGGCCATTCGCAGTGGCGAGCAGACTGACGAGCGCCTGGTGGCCAGGCCGTTGTTGTCGATGCAGGAATTGACCTGCGCCAGCCCGGCCTATTTGCACGCCCATGGCGACGTGCTCACGGCGCAGCAGCTAAGCCAGCATGTGTGTTTGCTCAATAGCCATTACAGCGGCGCGGAAGAATGGCTGTACCACCGCCAGCATGAACTGACTCGCGTGCAGGTCACCGGACCGTTTGCCAGCAATCACTACAGCCTGCTGAAAAAAGCCTGCCTGGGCGGGGCAGGGATTGCCCGGCTGCCGTCGTATCTGGTGCATCAGGAGTTGCTGGATGGCAGCCTGGTGTGGCTATTGCGCGATTACCAGACGCGGATCAGTCCGGTGTTTCTGGTGCATGCCTATCAGCATGGTTTGCCCAAGCGCACCCAAGTATTGGCGGATTATTTGTTGGCTTGGTTTGAACAGCGGCGGAAGGAGCTGGACCTGATTACGGCATCGTAGGGTGTGCCGATGTTTTCTGTCGTCCCCGCGAAAGCGGGAATCCAGAATGTTTCGGCGAACACCGCACCCCTTGAAATTCTGGGTCCCCGCCT
>NZ_JBBNAH010000130.1:0-6209 GCF_037994325.1 Pseudomonas sp. | reverse complement strand
ACGACGGGTTCTGGAATCAATGTCGCCACCTGCCAGTGCGTAGGGTGAAGCCGCTTACGCTACGCTTTCAAAGCCCTGCAACACGTTCACGGCATTGATGCCGATCTCCTCCACCGCATAGCCGCCTTCCATCACAAACAAGGTCTGTAACCCCAGCTTGCCAATGGTTTCGCCCATGCGCAGGTAGTCGGGGCTGTCGAGTTTGAACTGCGAGATCGGGTCAGACTTGTAGGTGTCCACGCCCAGGGAAACTACCAGCGCATCGGGCGCATACTCCTGTATCTGCCGGCAGGCATCGGCCAAGGCCAAACTCCAGACCGACCAATCACTGCCCTCGGCCAGCGGGTAGTTGACGTTAAAACCGGCACCCACGCCCGCGCCTTTTTCATCGGCAAAGCCGAGGAAGTACGGGTACTCAAAACGCGGGTCGCCGTGGATGGAGGTGAACAGCACATCGGCGCGCTCGTAGAAAATATCCTGAGTACCGTTGCCATGGTGGTAGTCGACATCCAGCACGGCCACGCGCTTGGCGCCGAGGTCGAGCAAGGCCTGTACGGCGATAGCGGCGTTGTTCAGGTAGCAGTAGCCGCCCATATAGTCGGCAGCGGCGTGATGGCCGGGGGGCCGGCATAGGGAAAACACCCCGCGCGCACCTTTAGCCAGTTCGGCTTGGCCGGTGAGGGCGACATTGGCAGAGCTTAAAATGGCCTGCCAGGTGCCGGCGGTAATCGGCGCACCGGCATCAAAGGAGTAATAGCCCAGGCGGCCGTCGATGGCGGTAGGTTCCACTTGGCGCAGGCGCCGGGTGGGCCAGGCAATCGGCAGCATATCGTGGTGGCGGCCGATGGCCTGCCAGTCGCTCCAGGCGTTTTGCAGAAAGCGCAAAAAGCCTTCGCTGTGCACCCGCCGAATCGGCGCCAGGCCGAAATCCAGCGGCGCATGAATATCACCCAGGCCCACGGCCTTGGCACGGTCGAGCACCATATCGGCGCGGCTGGGCATTTCAAAACAGGGCGTGAATTGTCCGCCAATCAGCTCGTACTTGCCGTGGTGCAGATGATGGTCGTCGCTGTAGATCGTTAGCATGGCAATGCCCTCAGGTCCGCGAGTGCGCACCTGTGATAGAGGTTCGTTTTGGCCTGTAGGGTGTGCTGTACGCACCAAGCGTTGTATTGGCGAGCGCTATGGTGCGCACAGCACACCCTACGAGGGGACTACGTTGTGGGGACTTACTTTTTCAGCTTGGTCCAGACCTTGGCGCGCAGGGCCAGGGCTTTGGGCGAGCAGAGTTTGAAGGGCTTGAGCAGGCTGAGTTTGTCGGCTGGGGTGTTGATGGCCGGGTCTTCAAACAGCTCCTTGTCCATAAACTTGTCGGAGCCTTCGATGGCGTTGTTGTACTTGGCAAAGTTGGAGGCGGCGGCGATGTTTTCCGGGGCCATCATCCAATTGATAAAGGCGTGGGCTTCGGCAACGTTGGTGGCGTCTTTGGGGATCACCAGGTTGTCGATAAACACGCGGATGCCTTCTTTCGGGTACACGTAGGTCAGGCTTGCGCGTTGCGCCTGGGCACGGTGGAAGGCGCCGTTCCACTGCTCATGCATGGCCACTTCGCCGGCGGCCATACGCTCAATGGTGCCGTCGCTGTTGTACATGGCCAGCGAGGGTTTTTGCTTGAGCAGCAGGTCTTGGATTTTCTGCGCTTGTTTCGGGTCTTCGGTGCATTCGTCGACGCCCAGGTAGTAGGCAGCCGGTATAAACAGCTCTTCAATCGAGTTCAACGCCACCACTTTGCCTTTGAGTTCTGGCGCCGGTTCAAAGAACGGTTTCCAGCTTTCCTCCAGCTTGCCGCCAGGCACCTGCGCACTGTCGTAGCTGTAGCCGGTGGTGCCCCACAGGTACGGCACGCTGTAGTCGTGGCCGGGGTCGTAGCTGAGGGTTTTAAAGGTGGGTTTGAGGTTGGCCAGATTAGTCAGCTTGCTCTTGTCGAACTTCTGCAGCAGGTCTTCTTTGACCATGATTTCGATAAAGCTGTCCGACGGCACCACCACGTCATAGGAGCCACCACCGGCTTTCAATTTAGCCAGCAAGGTTTCGTTGGAGTCGTAGGCATCGAGGGTGGCTTTGATGCCGGTGTCGGCTTCGAATTTTTTCAGCAGCTCCGGCGGGAAGTAGTCCGACCAGTTGGCGAAGTGCAGGGTGCCTGCCGCTTGCGCGGAGTTGACGACACCGAGGGCGCATAGCAGCGACAACGCGAGCGAGGTGGTGCGAATGTGCATGGCAAAGCTCCTTGCTGGACTGGGTTATAGGGTGGGCAAACCGGTCAGCGTTTGCGCTGGCCGACGTAGTACGACAGGGCAACAAAAGCGATAGAGATCACCAGAATGATCGACGAGATCGCGTTGATCTTTGGCGAGATGCCCATACGGATTGAGCTGAAGATGTACACCGGCAGGGTGGTGGCCCCGGCGCCAGCGACAAAGTAGGTGATGACGAAGTCATCCATGGAAATAATGAACGCCAACATGGCCCCGGAAATAATCCCTGGGCTCAGCAGCGGAAAGGTCACCTTCCAGAACGCCCTCCACGGCGAGGCGTACAAGTCGGCGGCGGCTTCCAGCAGGTAGGGGTTCATACCCTCCAGGCGCGCGCGAATCGGCAGGTAAGCAAACGGAATACAGAACACCACGTGGGCAATCAGGATGGTGAACAGCGACAGCTTGAGGCCGATAAACGAGAAGAACATCAGCGTCGATACCGCCGTCACTATCTCCGGCACCAACAGCGGCAGGCCGAGCACACCGCTCATTAGCGTTTGCCCACGGAAGGCGCGGCCACGCATGCCCAGCGCCGCCAAGGTCGCCAGTGAGGTGGCGATCAAGGTCGCCAGGGTGGCGACAATCAGCGAGTTCTTTGCCGCGCGTACCACCTCGGCATCGTTAGCCACCACGCTGTACCACTTCAGGCTAAAGCCTTCCCACAGGGTCGCTGATTGCCCGCCGTTAAAGCTCAGCACCACCAGCACAATGATCGGCAGGTAGAGAAAGATAAAAAAGAACCAGGCGGCCGGGCGCATGCCGGCAAAGCGCCACAGCGGATTTTGCGTATTCATGGGTGGCCTCCGGCGTTGCCGGGTTTAAAGCGCACGCTGTACACCAACATGGCCAGCAGCACGAAGCTCAGTAGCGCGAACGACAGTGCGGCGCCCAGCGGCCAGTTATGCGAACTGCCAAATTGCAGTTGAATCAGGTTGCCGATCATCAGCGTTTTACCGCCGCCCAACAGCTCGGGAATGATGTAGTTACCCAGCGAAGGGATGAATACCAAGATGCTGCCAGCGACGATGCCTGGCATGGCCAGCGGCACGATGATGCGCTTGAGCGCCTGGAAGCGATTGGCGCCTAAATCGAAGGCCGCTTCCACCAGACGCCAGTCGAGCTTTTCCAGGCTGGTATAAATCGGCAGCACCATAAACGGCAGGTAGGTGTAGAGCAGGCCGATGGTCACCGCGTTGTTGGTATAGAGCAGGCCCAGGCCGTGTTCGGTAATGCCCAGGCTTTGCAGGCCTTCATCCACCAGGCCGCCATTACGCAGGAGCAACATCCAGGCGTAGGCGCGCACCAGCAGGTTGGTCCAGAACGGCACGGTGACCAGAAACAGCAGCAGGTTGCGTTTACGCTCGGTTTGCAGCGCCAGGTACAGCGCGGTGGGAAAGCCGATCAGCAAGCACCCGGCGGTGGTCAGAATCGACAGCCAGAACGAGCGCTGAAAGATTTCCAGGTAGTCGGTGTTAAACACCAGGGTTTCGTCGAGGTCGCGTTCGTAGAAAAAGTTGCGGTACGCCTCCAGGGAATACTCGCCCCACTTCACGCCGCCGTAGTCGCCAGACTGCAGAATCGACACGACAAACATAATGCCCAGCGGCAGCAGCATAAACACCAACAGAGTGAGCATGGCCGGCGCGCTCAGCAGCAAGCGACGGCCCAATTGGCGGCGCTCGGCAATCAGCCGTGGCGTGCTCATTCGACTAACACCTTGATGGCGGCGACGGGCACGTGCACGCGCACTTGGTCGCCCACCTGATAGCCACTTAGCGCGCCATCGCGGTTCTGCTGGCGCACGCGGAAGCCGCCTTGGCCAGCGACGTTCAAGTGGTACACGGTGTCGGTGCCGACATACACCACGTTTTCCACTTTGCCGAGCAACTGCCCCTCGGCAGACAGGCTGATGCGCTCCGGGCGGATGGCCAAGGTCACCGGTCCGCGTTGCTCGCTGAACACCTCCAGCAATTGGCCGTCGTTCAGGCGCACACCGTCTTCCAGAGCTTGGGCATTAAGGAAGTTGGTCTCGCCAATAAAATCGGCCACGGTGCGATTGACCGGCGCTTCGTAGATTTCTGTCGGCGTGCCGACCTGCAGCACCCGGCCCTTGCTCATCACCGCAATGCGGTCGGACATGGTCAGGGCTTCTTCCTGATCGTGGGTGACGAAGATAAAGGTGATGCCGGTGTCGCTCTGCAAACGCTTGAGCTCGATCTGCATATCCTTGCGCAGCTTCTGGTCCAGCGCCGACAGCGACTCATCAAGCAGCAACACTTTGGGCCGGTTGGCTAGGGCGCGGGCCAGGGCAATACGCTGCTGCTGACCGCCAGACAATTGATCGGCGCGCCGTGCGCCGACATCCGGCAGCTTTACCAGCTCCAGCATGCGCGTGACGGTTTCGCTGATTTCACTTTTGCTCAGGCCGCGCATCTCCAGGCCAAAGGCGATGTTCTGTGCCACGGTCATATGGGGGAACAGCGCATAGCTTTGGAACACGGTATTCACCGGGCGGCGAAACGGCGGCAAATCCTGCATGGCTTCGCCATACAAACGGATGGTGCCGGCGCTGGGTTGCTCGAAACCGGCAATCAGCCGCAGCAGCGTGGTCTTGCCGCAGCCGGAAGGGCCGAGCAGGGTAAAGAATTCGTTGGACTGGATTTCCAGGGAGACCGTGTCGAGGGCTTTGACGCCCTGGCCCGGGGCGCCAAATTCCATGCTGAGCTGTTCGATACTGATCGCGCTGGAAGTACCCATAGAGTTCTCTAACTGATTGTTATCGTTGGCGTTTTATAGATACGAAGCGCGCGCCAACCTCTGCTTCGATTCTGTCAGCGTGCCTGGCCTGGCAGAACGATAGAAACGGACAAAAGGGGATAAATACGGACAACTTTATTGCACAGCACATCCAGAGGCGTGGCCCCATCAATGCGCAGTTAAGAGATAGCTGAGGTTGGAGAGGGTGCAAGGCAAAGTGGAGGATTTGGCTATTTTCACCGTCGTCCCCGCGCAGGCGGGGACCCAGAATGGCCCAGAAGATCAGAGTACGGCGGGACACTCTAGATTCCCGCCTGCGCGGTAATGACGGTGTTTGCAGGGTTAAGCAGGCTTGGCCGCGAGCACGCGGCTGGAGGCGCGCAAGGCGAAGTACAGGCTGCCCGCGATGGCGACGCCAAAGAACCAGCCGTAGACGCCCCACCAGGACGGCAGCAGGGTGGTGAGCCCGGGCAAAATCGAGGAGAACACGATGCCCACCCCCGCGGCGATCAGGGCATTGATATGCCAGCCGCCCTGGAAGCGATATTCACCGTCTTCGCGGTACAACTCGTCGACATTCAACCAGCCGCGACGGATCAAAAAGTAGTCGACCATCATCACGCCAAAGATCGGCCCCATGGTGTTGCCCACCATGCCGACAAACGCCGCCGCACTGCCTTCCCATGGCGCAAACGGGTAGAGCGCCAAAGCAATCAGCGCAGCGATATAGCCGCCACGCTTAAAGCTGATGTGCTTGGGAAATACGTTGGCAAAGTCAAAGGCCGGCGAGACAAAGTTGGCCACCACGTTAATGCCCAAGGTGGCGATGGCAAAGGTTAGCGCCGCCAGCAGAGCGAGAAACCAACTGTCGAATTTGGCGGAAATCTGGTCGGGGTGCAGCAGCACTTCGCCGTACACATTAAACGCGGCGATGGTGGTGACGCCGGCCACCAACGAGAACAGGATCAGGTTGATCGGCAGACCCCAGATATTGCCCACCGTCAGTGCGCGTTCATTCGGCGCGTAGCGTGAGAAGTCGCAGAAATTCAGGTAAAGCGCGGAAAAGTAGGTTACCCAAATCGCCGCCACCGCCATTAGCGAGGCCCACGATCCTGGCGTACCCGGCACACCGGCGTC
>NZ_JBBNAH010000129.1:0-1098 GCF_037994325.1 Pseudomonas sp. | reverse complement strand
GACTAAAGCAGTAACCGGTCTGGCAGATATCGAGCGCTGGCGTACTCACTGGCAGCAAAGCCCGCTGCCCTTCGCCAGCGATGGCGTGGTGATTCGCCAAGGCACGCGGCCCTCGGGCAGCCGCTGGCGCGCCGAACCGCCGTCCAGCGTCGTAGCGTGGAAATATCCCTTTGCCCAAGCGCTGGCCGAGGTGCGCCGGGTGGAATTTAAGATCGGCCGCACCGGGCGCATTACCCCGCTACTGCATCTGCAGCCGATCAAGCTCGATGACCGCATTATTCGCCGGGTGAGCGTGGGCTCATTACGGCGCTGGCAACGGCTGGATATTCGTCCGGGTGACCAAGTAGCCATCGCCCTCGCCGGCCTGACCATTCCACGCTTGGACGACGTCACCTGGCGCACGCAAATCCGCGCGCCAATGGCGGTGCCCGATAGCAACAGCTACCACCTGCTGAGCTGTTGGCAACTGCAAGAGGGCTGCGCCAGCCAGTTCCGCGCGCGTCTGCAATGGCTGAGTAGCAAGAGAGGCTTGGCGATGGCCGGCGTTGGCCCCGGCACCTGGGAAAAGCTGCTTAGTGCGCAGCGCATCAATGGCCTGCTCGACTGGCTGGATCTAAACCAGACCGATATCGCCGGCCTGCCCGGCTTTGCTGAACGCAGCGCCAGCAACCTGCACAACAGTTTTAGCCGGGCGCTGCGTCAGCCGTTTATCACCTGGCTAAAAGCGCTGGGGCTACCACCCACGGGCACTGCCAATCTCCCGGAAAACTGGGAAACCCTGGCCGCCCGCACAGAGCGCGATTGGCTGGCTGAGCCCGGTATCGGCACCACGCGAGCACAGCAACTGGAGACGTTTTTTCGCCATCCGCAGGTGCTGGCCCTGCGCGAGAAATTACAGGCGGTCGGCGTACAGGGCTTCTGAAAATAGGCGGAGCAAATCTGCCGAGCAATTTCTATGGGATAGACTTCAGGCCATTGCGACTCGCGAGGGCCCGCCTGCTCGCGACAATTTCACTGCCATGGAGCGCTGCAATGTCTGCCTACCGTCCACTTTTTTCTGCCCTGCTGCTAAGCGTATTGACCACCACTGCCGTGGCC
>NZ_JBBNAH010000128.1:0-5722 GCF_037994325.1 Pseudomonas sp. | reverse complement strand
CCCCGCCTGCGCGGGGACGACGGTGGTCTGGCTTGCTATCTCCCGTTATCCACGCGCAGGGCGGTACCTGGGGGGGGCGATTTAAGCCCGGGCGTCGTGAAGGCGGATGCGGTTCTTGGCACTTCTGGCCAAGCGAACGGTGAGCATCACCGCCGCACACGTCAGCCCCACGATCAAGCCCTGCCATAGGCCCTTCGGCCCACTCGGTTCGCCAAACAGGTGCGACAGCCCCAGCGCATAGCCCACTGGCAGGCCAATGCCCCAATAGGCAAACAAGGTCATCACCATGGTTGCGCGGGTGTCTTGGTAGCCGCGTAGCGCCCCGGCGGCGGTGACCTGAATGGCGTCGGAGAATTGGTACAAGCCGGCAAACACGATCAGCGCCGAGGCCACGCCAATTACGGTTGGGTCCGGGGTGTAAATCGCGGCGATCTCGCTGCGCAGGCTCAGCATCAGGGTGCAGAAGAAGGCGGCAAAGGCCAGGGCGGTAAAGATGCCGACGCCGGCGACAAAGCGCGCCTGCCGTGGGTCACCAGCGCCCAGGGAATGGCCAACCCGCACCGTTACCGCCATGCCTAAGGCGTAGGGAATCATAAACGTCAGCGAGCTGAAGTTCAGCGCCACCTGGTGCCCGGCCACCACGTCGGCGCCGAGGCTGCCGATTAGCAGGGCGATAACGGCAAAGATGCTCGACTCGGCAAACACCGCAATACCAATCGGCAAACCAATGCTTAACAGGCGCTGAATCGGTTCCCAGCGCGGCCATTCAAAGCGGCTAAACAGGCCGGCCTTTTTGTATACCGGCGCCCAGCGTACATAGATAAGCATGGCGAAAAACATGCACCACATCGCCACGGCCGTGGCCCAGCCGCAACCGGGGCCGCCCATGGCGGGAACGCCGAAATGGCCGTAGATAAAGATGTAGTTCAACGGCACGTTCAGCAGCAGGCCGAGCAGGCCAATCATCATGCTCGGGCGGGTGCGGCCCAGGCCGTCGCTAAAGCAGCGCAGCACGTAATACAGCGCCACCGAGGGGATGCCCAGGCCGATGCCGTACAGGTAGGTCATGCTCGGGCCGATCAGCGCCGGGTCAACCTTCATCACCCGCAAAACCGGTTCGGCTTGCCAGAGCAGCACGCCGGCGCTAATGCCGACCACCAAGGCCAGCCACAAGGCCTGGCGCACCAAGGTGCCGATTTCCGTTTCCTGGCCCGCGCCAAAGCGCTGCGCCACTTTCGGTGTGGTGGCCAGGAGGATGCCGGTCATTAGCAGAAATACCGGCACCCAAATCGAATTGCCCAAGGCCACGGCGGCCAGGTCGCGCGGGCCAACGCGGCCGGCCATTACGGCGTCGACAAAGCCCATGGCTGAGTGCGACAGCTGAGCAATCATGATCGGCAGGGCAAGGCTGAGCAGGGTGCGCAGTTCGCGCAGGGAACGAGAAAAGCGGGATTCGCGGGCGATCACAAGGCAGTCCATTCTTTTTATCAAAAGCTATCAAGTGCGCACTGTATCGGCAGTGGTGGCCGGGCACTCGCTCTGTCCGCGAGGTGAAACGTACAGCAGGCGCGGGCTGCGCCAGAACAGAGCTTGCAAAGGAGCGGCGAGTTTACGCCTTGACGCACCGGTCAGGAAAGAGCCGCGGTAAATCCACCGTCGCCCCTGGCCTGCTTACGCCCTAGAATGGCGCCCAGACTTTTGGAGCCTGCCATGCGAATTCTTGCCGACGAAAATATTCCGCTGCTGGACGAGTTTTTTGCCGAGTTCGGCGAAATCGAACGGCTGCCCGGACGTGCCTTCGACAGAGCCAGCGTGGCGCGCGCCGATGTGTTGCTGGTGCGCTCGGTGACTCAGGTGAATCGCGACCTGCTTGACGGCAGCAAGGTGCGTTTTGTCGGCACCTGCACCATTGGCACCGACCACCTGGACCTCGACTATTTCGCCGAGCACAGCATCGGTTGGGCCAGTGCGCCGGGCTGCAATGCCCGTGGCGTGGTGGACTATGTGCTCGGCAGCTTGCTGAGCCTGGCGGAAGTCAGCGGCGCTAATCTGGCCCAGCGCACTTACGGTGTGGTGGGCGCTGGGCAGGTGGGTGGCCGTCTGCTGGATGTGCTGCGTGGGCTCGGCTGGAACGTGCTGGTTTGCGATCCACCGCGCCAGGCCGCAGAGGGTGGCGACTACGTAAGCCTGGACGAAATCATCCAGCGCTGCGATGTGATCAGCCTGCACACGCCGCTCATTGCCAGCACCCGCCATCTGCTCAACGCTGAGCGCCTGGCGCAGCTAAAAACCGGCGCCTGGCTGATCAACGCCAGCCGTGGCGCAGTTGTGGATAACGCCGCACTGCGCGAATTGCTGCTGCAGCGTGACGACCTCGAAGCGGTGTTGGATGTGTGGGAGGGCGAGCCGCTGGTTGACCCGGAATTGGCTGAACTGTGCCTGCTCGCCACCCCGCATATCGCCGGCTATAGCCTGGATGGAAAATTGCGCGGCACGGCGCAGATTTACCAAGCGTTTTGCCAACATTTTGGTCTCCAGGCGCGGGTTGAGCTGGAGGACCTACTGCCGCCGTACTGGCTGACCGAGTTTGGCTTGGATGCAGCAGCACCGGCGCCCGTCGCGTTGGCCGCGTTGTGCCGAGCCATTTACGACCCACGCCGTGACGATGCCGATTTCCGCCGCAGCCTGGTGGGCAATGCCGCTGAGCGCAAAGCGGCGTTTGATGCGCTACGTAAGCACTACCCGGCGCGGCGCGAAATTGATGGCTTGCAGGTGAAATTAAGCGGTGATGCGCCCGAACTGGCGCAGGTGGTGCGGGCGTTAGGCGGGAAGTTGGTGTAACACGCTCGGTAGGGTGTGCTGCGCGTAACAAACGAGCGCCGTTGTGCGCACAGCACACCCTACGAGAGTAAAAGCGTTTGCGGTTATTCGCTGGCAGGTTTGCCGATACAGGCTTTTTCCAATTTCTCGCAGGCTTGCTGAATCATGCCTTCGGTAATCGGAATTTCCCGCCCTTGGGCATCAATCACAGCACCGCCCACGGGATGTTGTGGGGGCACGGTAGCGATGTGGTGCTCGTTGGTCTGTTGGCTGTGTAAGCTCATGGCTCGTCTCCTCATCAGGTGATGGGCGCATCGTAAGCGGCCCAGATGAATGCTCAGTGACAAAAGCACGTTGTGCGCTTTCGTAGACGTCTTTTTTTGTGAAACAAGTCGGGCCAACTAGTTCCCGCTTTTTGAGGGTCGTATGTCGGTTTTTCACCTCGGTCTGATCATCAACCCCCTGGCTGGCTTGGGCGGCCCAGCGGGGCTCAAAGGCAGCGACGGCGTGGCGGCCGAGGCCCTGGCGCGGGGTGCCTTGCCGCGCGCGGCCGAACGTACGCGGGTGGCGTTGGAACTGCTGTTGCCACTGCGTGAGCGCCTGCAATTTCTGACCTTTCCCGGCCCGATGGGCGGCGATTTGCTGGCGGAAATGGGCTTTCAACATCGCTTGCTCGGCGAACTGAGCGGCGGCGAAACCAGCGCTGCCGATACCCGTAATGCCGTGCAGGCGTTGCAAGCCAACGGCGTCGCCTTGCTGCTGTTTGCCGGCGGCGATGGCACGGCGCGGGACATATGCGCCGTGGCGCAAGACGGCCAGGCGGTGCTCGGGATTCCGGCTGGGGTAAAGATTCAGTCCGGCGTGTATGCCGTCAGTCCGCGGGCGGCGGGCGAGCTGACGCGGCGCTTGGTGGAAGGTGGTTTAGTGCGCTTGAGCCATGCCGAGGTGCGCGATATCGACGAAGCGGCCTTGCGCGACGGCCGGGTCGCCGCGCGCTGGTACGGCGAACTAAGCGTGCCGCAGGAAGGCGGCTTTGTGCAGCAGGTCAAGCAGGGCGGGGTGGAGTCTGAGGAGCTGGTGCTGAGCGAAATCGCCGCCTGGCTGGAAGACACCTGGCAGGCGGATACGCGCTATGTGTTTGGCCCCGGTTCGACCTTGCATGGCCTGGCCCATAACCTGGGTTTACAGACCACCTTGCTGGGTGTGGATGTAATCGAAAATGGCCGTGTATTGGCGTTGGACGTGACCGAGGCGCAGCTGTTTGAGCTGGTTGATGGCAAGCCGGCGATGTTGTTGATCACCGCGATTGGCGGCCAGGGGCATATTCTCGGCCGTGGCAATCAGCAGGTCAGCCCGCGTGTGGTGCGCGCTATTGGCTTGGACAATCTGCGGGTGGTGGCGACCAAGCGCAAACTCGCCACCCTTGCAGGTCGGCCGCTGTTGGTCGATAGCGGCGATGCCGGGTTGGACGACAGTTTTCCCGATGTGGCCAAGGTGTGGGCCGGGTACAAAGAAGAGCTGCTCTATCCCATTTCCACTGGCGAATAATCCTAGGCGGCGTTGCATTTCGTGCGCGGGGTCCCCATCTAGCGCTAGCCCCCTTCTTTTGCGAGCCGCCGCATGATCTCGATTCTGTCTTCCCGCCAGCGCAAGGCGCTGCGCATGACGCGTGAGTTTGTTGCGCCCTACCGCTGGCAGATGATTGGCGCACTGGTGGCGCTGGTGTTTACCGCCGGTATCACGCTGTTTATGGGGCAGGGGGTCAAGCTGCTGGTGGATAAGGGCTTTGCCACCCAGTCGCCGCATATGCTTAACCAGTCCATCGCGCTGTTTATGGTGTTGGTGGTGGCCTTGGCGGTGGGCACCTTTGCGCGGTTTTACTTGGTGTCGTGGATTGGTGAGCGCTTTGTCGCCGATATCCGTAAGCGCGTGTTTAACCATTTGATCACCCTGCATCCGGGCTTTTACGAGACCAATCGCAGTTCGGAAATCCAGTCGCGCCTGACTGCCGATACCACGCTGTTGCAGTCGGTGATCGGTTCTTCGCTTTCATTATTTCTGCGCAATGCGCTGATGCTGGTGGGCGGCATCGTGTTGCTGTTTGTCACCAACCCCAAGCTCTCGCTGATCGTGATTGCCGCGCTGCCCTTGGTGATTGCGCCAATTCTGATTTTTGGCCGGCGCGTGCGCAGCTTGTCGCGCCTGAGCCAGGACCGCATTGCCGATGTCGGCAGTTATGTCGGCGAAAGCTTGGGGCAGATCAAAACCGTACAGGCCTATAACCACCAGGAGCAGGATAAAAGCCGCTTTGGTGGCACGGTGGAAGATGCCTTTGATACCGCGCGTAAGCGTATTTCCCAGCGCGCCTGGTTGATCAGCGTGGTGATTTTGCTGGTGCTCGGCGCCGTCGGGGTGATGCTCTGGGTCGGCGGTATGGATGTGATTGCCGGCACTATCAGTGGCGGTGAGCTGGCGGCGTTTGTGTTTTACAGCCTGATCGTTGGCACCGCGTTTGGCACCTTAAGTGAAGTGCTGGGTGAGTTGCAGCGTGCGGCTGGCGCGGCGGAACGAATTGCCGAGTTGCTGCAGGCGCGCAGTGAAATCAAGGCGCCGAGCAGCGATTTGCTGGCGCTGCCGGAGCGCGTCAGCGGCCGTATCGAGCTAGACGCCGTGCGTTTTGCCTACCCCACGCGCCGCGAGCGCTTTGCTGTAGATGGCATCAGTTTGACCGTTGAGCCGGGGGAAACCCTGGCGTTGGTAGGGCCTTCGGGTGCCGGCAAGTCGACGCTGTTTGATTTGCTGCTGCGTTTCTTCGATCCGCAGGAAGGGCAGATTCGCGTTGAGGGGGTGCCTATCGCCCAGCTCGACCCCAACGACCTTCGCCGCTGCTTTGCCCTGGTAT
>NZ_JBBNAH010000127.1:0-11561 GCF_037994325.1 Pseudomonas sp. | reverse complement strand
GTATCACGGCCTTGTCTTAATGAAGTCTGAAGCAGGCCACGCTAACCAGGCCGATAACCGCGGATTAACCAGGCGCAGCTGAGGCATCGCGGGGAATCGATAGGCTGGCGAGCAAGCCGCCGTCGGCATGGTTGGCCAAATCGATGGTGCCGCCCAGGCGTTTGGCGATCATCTCGACAATCGACAGGCCCAAGCCTGCCCCGTTGGGGTTGTCGCGGCTATAGAAACGCTCGAACAAACGCTCAAGTTTTGCCTCATCAATACCGGGGCCACGGTCGCGTACCTGCAGGCTTAAATGTGTTGGCCCATCGTCCTTAAGCAGCACCGTTACTTCGCCACCGGGCGGTGAGAAATTTGCCGCGTTGGTGACCAGGTTTTGCAAGGCAATACCAATGGCTTCGGCATCGGTCACAACGCTGTAGCTGCCCTGCGCCACTTCCAGCGAAAGCTCCAAGCCTTTACCCAACATCCACGGCGTTAGCTCGGCCAGGGTGCCACGTACCACGCTTTCCACATCCACTGTATGCCAGTCTTTGCGTGCGGTTTCTGGCTCGACCCGGGCCATGGTCAGCAATTGGTTAACCACACGGGTCAGGCGGTCGACGCCGCCGAGCAAAAACTGTAACGCCTGCTCACGGGCCGTCTCGTTCTTTGCCTCCAGGGCGTTTTGCACGTGAATGCGCAGAATCGCCAGCGGCGTGCGCATTTCATGGGCCGCATCGCCAATAAAGCGGCGCTCGCGCTGCAACAAATGGCCAATCTGCGACAGCAAGCGGTTCAGCGCCGCCTGCATCGGCTCCAGCTCTTTGGGCAAGGGTGTCAGCAACAACGGCTCAAGCGACTCGGCATGCCGCCCACGAATAACCTGGGCCATATTGCGCAAAGGCTTCAGCCCCCAGCCGATCGCCAACCAGACCAACACCGTGAGCAACACAATGCCGATCAGGTTGGGAATCAAGGTGTGCCGCACAATGCGGTTTACCAGGTCTTGGCGCACGTCATCACGCTCGCCCACCCAGATGCGCAGGCCGTTTTTCTCATCGGGCAGCAAAAAACCGTGCCAGCCGACATCAGCGATTTTTAATTCAGAAAAACCAGGTTTGCTGGGCAGTTGCTCAAACACCGGCGCACTGGCCGAACGCACCAGGCTTTTACCTTGTAGATCCCAGACCTGAAAGGCCATTTTGCCTTCGTAGGGATGGCCGATCTTATGCCGCCCGGCTTGGCTCAAGGCGTTGTTAAACGCTGTGTATAGTTGCTCGCGATCCGCCTCGGGCAACGGCATTTGCACCACACCCTGCAACAGCCTGGCGCTTTGCGCTAACTGGGCGTCGTAGATTTCGGTGATTTCATGACCGCTGTCGTGAAAGTTGTACAGACTGATGGTCAGGGTGCCGAGGATCAGCAACGCCAACACCAAGGTCAGCGTGCGATGGCGTAAAGAAGTCATCTCACGCCTCCACTAAATAGCCGATACCGCGCACGGTGCGAATCAGCTCGGTAAACAGCTTTTTGCGCAGGTGATGGATATGCACTTCAAGGGTGTTGCTTTCCGCTTCCTCATCCCAGCCATACAGCAGTTGGGTCAGGCGCTCACGGGTAAACACCTTGCCCGGTTGCGACAGCAGCTCATGCAGCAGCACATATTCTTTGGGGGTTAACACCACGGCAGTGCCTTGATAACGCACCTGCTGGGTAGCGGGGTCGAGACTCACCCCGGCGTGTTCGACCACCACTTGCGCGCGCCCGGCACTGCGGCGCAACAACGCCCGTAAACGGGCCTTGAGTTCATTGAGATCGAAGGGTTTGACCAGGTAGTCGTCGGCGCCGGCATCCAGGCCGGCGATACGGTCTTCGGTGTCATCGCGCGCGGTGAGGATCAACACCGGCAGCGCCGCGCCAGCCTGACGAACCTGTTGCAACACTTGAATACCGCTGAGCCTGGGCAAGCCCAGGTCAAGCACCAACAAGTCAAAGGTTTCACTGAGCAAGGCATGCACGGCGCTGACGCCATCCTGCAACCAGTCCACGGTATAGCCCTCGGCGCGCAATCCGGCGCGTACGCCTTCACCGAGGGCGATGTCATCTTCCACTAGCAGCAAACGCATGGCTGTCCTTAATTACAGTGGCAGTCAATCAATTGAGCTTGTGCTCAACGTCCTTGAGTAAAGCATCAATCTCGCGCCGCCGACCTTCGTCAGCCAGCTCGCGACCTGGACGTGCTGGCGCCAGCTTGGCCTTGAGCAAGGCCGCTTTGGCATCCGCGTATTTGCCCTGGCGGTACAGATGGTCGCCCCAGAAATACAGGCTATCGATGCCGTTGGGGTTCAGTTGCAAGGCGCTGTGCAGCAACTTTTCCGCTTCGTCGGTATCGCCAAAGCCAATCGGCCAACCTGGCACGCGGTCATACAGCGCGGCCAGGCTGGTATAGGCCGAACCTTGCAAGGCGCTCGGGTCCAACTGCAAGGCTTTTTCCAGCAATGCCTTGGACTGCTTGGCTTTGCCCAGGGCGCCCAAACCGCCCTCCGCACCGGCCCAACTGCTTAACACTATGCCGTTCCAAATCAGCGCTTCGGCCGCCGCTGGCTGCTCTTGGGTAAAGGCTTGTGCCTGCGCGGCAAGCTTTTCAAACTCAGCGGCGCGTTGTTTTTCCGGGGTGTTGTACTGCACCTCGGCCCAACGCTGCTGAATGCTCAGCAGCCGTTGGCTGCCGACGTCGTCCAATGCCCAGGCTGGCACCTGAAGGTGCAGCGCGACGGCGCCAAGCATCACAGCGGATAGCCATTTGTTCATTGCGGGGGTTTCTCCTGCGGGTGGGTAAAGCTGCGAATAATCGGCAGCTGTTTGCGCAACGCGCGATCAACCAAGCCCGGAAGCAGACCGTTGAGGCGTACAAAGAGTTTTTCCGGCCAGCCGAGGTACAGCTCGTTAAGGTTTTTCTGGATGGCGCCCATTACCTCGCGCGCGACACGTTCCGGCTCGTCGACGCTGGCTTTTAGCGCCTGATTGAGGGCCATGGCGGCGGAGCTGTTCATGCTGGTACGGGTGGCTCGCGGCGCCACGTACAGCACATTGACTTCGGTATCGGCCAGCTCGCGACGCAGTGCTTCAGAGAAACCGCGCAAGGCAAACTTACTGGCGCAATAGGTGGCGTAACCGGGGTAACCAATCGAGCCATAGGTGGAGCCGACGTTGACCACCAGAGCATGGGGCTGGCTGCGCAGAATCGGCAGCAGGCCGCGGGTCAATTGCAGGGTAGCCACCACATTGACCGCCAACATGTCGTCGATCTGCTGGTCATCCAGCTGTTCCAGCATGGCAAAGTGGTTAACCCCGGCGGCGTTTAGCAGCGCGTTGACACCGCCCAGGTGGCGCGCCGCCTCAACCACCGCATGGCGCCCGGCGGCGCTGCGCAAGTCGGCACTGACCTGGCGCAGCTGTTGTGGGTAGCGCTTAAGCAGCGCCGCCAACGCGGCCGGCTGGCGACTGACCGCCACCACCTGCGCACCACCGGCACACAGCTGCTCGGCCAGGGCCAGGCCGATGCCGCCGCTGGCGCCGGTCAACACCACCCGACAATCAGACAGCTGCATGCTGCACCTCGGTCGCCACCTGTGCCGCTTGGGCACGCTGCAAGCCACGGAACATCTCGGTGTAGAGGTGGTAAACCACTTTGCTAGCGTGGATGACCGCGGCTTTGTCCTGCGGGTCCTCGAGGTGGTTCATCAGCCCACGGTAGGTATCCATATGGCCGACATCCAACGCACCGTGGGAGGCCAGGTAGCTAAACGCCGTGGCCGGCAGTTCCAGACGTTCCTGAATGGTGGTGGCCGCTTGGGTTGCCAACGCAATGCTGGTGCCCTCAAGCACGTTGACCATGCCAAACAAGCCCACCGGGTTACCACGGGCAATCAGGTCATACAGAAAGCTGACCATCAACTCGATTGGCAACGACGGCGTGCCATCGCGCACCCGCGCAGCGTCGCCGCCACAGGCGCTGATGTCGTTGAGAATCCACTTCTCGTGGCCGTATTCCTCTTCGATGTACTCGCACACCGCGCCCCGCAGCCATTCCAGGCGGCTGGGTAGACGCGCGCCACAGGCCATCATCAACGGCACGGTGTGGCGTACGTGGTAGTAGGCCTGGGTTAAAAAGGCACGGTAATTGTCCAGGCTCACTTCGCCAGCCAATGCCTCACGAATAACCGGCACGTTGAACAGGGCTTGGCGTTCTTGGGCTGTGGCGGCTTGCAGTTGGTCAAAAAAATTCATGGGGTCACCTCACTCAATAACTAATTCAGAAAGCGCATTGCGGTAGCGCGACAAAATGGCTTCCCGGCGTAAACGGCCATTGCTGGTGAGCAAGCCGTTGTCTGGGGTAAAAGGTTCGGGTAGGCGCTTCCAGGCATGCACCTGGGCGTAATCGGGCAATTGGGCGTTGGCTTGGGCGATAGTCGCGGCCAGGGTTGCATCGCTGCATGAAGGGTCCAGCGGCCAGAGCAACGCCAGGTTGTGGTGCAGGCCCTCGCCATGCACAAAGGCTTGGGCGATGGTGCCGCGTTGGGTCAGCTCCGCCTCCACCCAATCCGGGTTGACGTTGCGGCCAAAGCTGGTGATGAACTGGTGCTTTTTGCGCCCTTTCAAATACAGATAACCGTCGGCGTCGAACTCACCAATATCGCCGGTGTGCAGCCAGGTCTCGGCAAACGCTGCATCGCCCAAATAACCCAGCAAGGCCGAGCCACTGACCAACACTTCGCCGTCATCGCCCAGGCGCACCTGCACATGGGGCAACGGCCGGCCGACGCTGCCGGGGCGGTTATCCTCGGGTCGATTCAGGCACACCACCGATGCGCACTCAGACAGGCCATAGCCCTGGTACACCGGCAAATTGACCTTGGCGGCACGCTCAAGTAAATCCGCCGCAACCCGAGCACCGCCTACCGCGACAAAACGGAACTGCTCGGCGCGCACCAGCTTGCGCTCAATCGCCGTGACCAAGCCGAGCAAAAGCTGCGGCACCAGGATCAGGCTTTGCGCGCCACTCATCACCAACGTGCCGAGCAAGCGCGGCCAATCCACTCCGGTGGCGCCGTTGATGCCCATCTGTTGCTGCGACGACACGGTAATGCTCGCCCCAGCCAGCAACGCCGCATAAATGCCCAGGTTTTCCAGCAACACCGCCAAGGGCAAAACCGCCAGGTAACGTTCAGGCGCAGCTGGGCGGCTGGCGCTTTCCAACTCTTGCGCCACCCGCAGCAACGCGCTGGCGCTCAGGCACACGCCCTTGGGCGTACCCGTGGTGCCGGAGGTGTAGGTGATTTTCGCCGTGCCGGCCGGAATGCCAGGGTCGCGGCTCTGCACGCGGCGCCAGACCTCGCCCTCGCGGTAAAAACCCGCCTGCTGCATATCCTCGGCCCAGCGCTCATCGGCAACGGCGATATCCACCTGGCTCTGCTCAAAACAATGAATGCGCTGGGCCGTGGTGAAAAACGGTGCCAGCGTGACGCAAGGCAAACCGGCGAACAACGCAGCCAAGTCCCACAACACCGCTTCCGGGCTGTTATCCATCACCACGGCAAACACCTTGCCCTGGTGGGCCTGCAACAAGGCCTGGCGCTGTTCCACGCCATCCCACAGCTGCTGATAATCGAGGCGGCTGGTTGCGCCACGCAGCGCGTACTCGCAGGGGCGAGCCAGTCGGTGTTGCTGCAACGCCGAACGCAGCACATTGGCGTTATGCAGCATGGCAGCGCTCCCGCTCAAAAAACGGAAAACCCAAGCGCGCCAATACCCCACTGGTCTCCAACTGCTCCAGACCAAAACGGATATTGCCGGCAAACACATGGGGGCGCTGCGCGTAGTAATTGCCCCACGCCGTCTGGTCGCCGCCGAGCTTTTGCGGGTCAGCGTCACACAACAACAATGGCTCCAGACCCAGGCGTTGGAAGCTATTAATCAGCGTCGCGGCGCCGGTAAACACCACCCACTCCAGGCCATGGCGAGCCAACAGCCAGGTCATCGCCACAATAATGAGCCGCGCGCTGCCGGCATTGCGCGCCGCCAGATTGCCCACCTCAACAATGGCCCGGCGCTCAACCGGGTAACCCGCCACTAGCGAAATGACGCTCTCCACGGGGTTCGGCAAATACTGTTCAAGAAACATCACCCCGGCTTTACCCGGGCGCGCACCTACGGCGGCACTCAACTGGCCCTGGCGATCATGCAAAGCCATCAACTCGGGCATGAAATGGTTGATATCGGCATGGTGCGCCGCCGCAAACCGCTCCTGAATAAACGTCTCGACCGCCGCACGCGCAACGTCGTGCCCACGGACCAACGACAACGCCAAAGGGCGCGCCGCATCCGGGCCGAAATTCAAAGGAAAAGAGGTATTCCACTCGCTATCAATCATCGACATACCCTCCAGCGGTCATCTGATGGAGGGCACTATCGGCAATGAACCTTAATGAAATCTGAAGCGTTGCTCAGGAAGTGCTTAGCAGGCTCCGAATGGCAATCGCCTCGTAGGGCGTGCTGCGCGCACTAGGCGATTCCGGCATTTACACCCGGTGCGCGCAGCACACCCTACGGAGGTTAGGTGCCTGTGGTGGGTAAACAAAAAGCCCCGCACGAGGCGGGGCTTTTTGTTGGTGCTTTACACAGCTATCAGGCGCGTTGCGACAGGTCCATCAACTCCCGATTGGCCACGGCGTACATGGCGTAGTCGGTGCCGGTGGCGGCGCGTAGTTCGCCGAGCATCGCTTTCCAGCGGTCGACCATCGGCCGGTGCTGTTCCAGCCACAGGCCGGTGCGTTCTTCCATGTCTGCCGGAGCATCGGTCATTTGCAGTACCGATACGGTGATAACCCGCTGTTGCCAATCCAGGTCGTCGCGGAAGGCTTCCCGTGCCAGCGCTTGCCAGTTGTTTTCCACTGGCAGGCTGGTGATCTGTTGCAGGTACCACGACAGTTCCAGCGCACCACCTACCGCGAAGTAGGCAGCAGCCACCTGGGCCGGGTCTTGGCCAGTGATGTCGGCCGCTTCAATGATCGGCAGCAAGGTGTAGAGGTGGCTGGTGCCAGCCACCACGCGGGCCAATTCTTCCGGTACGCCTTGTTCGACGTAGCCTTGGAACTTGGCCAGCCATTGCTCCCGTGCCGGACCTTCGAGCAGGCCATCGAGTTGCTTGGCCAGGGCTTCCAGGCGCGGGGCGAAGTGGCCGACGTCGCGGGCGGCGTCCAATTCGTTGCGGCGGCTACGCAGGAACCAACGAGTGGCACGGCGGCCCAGGCGCATCAGTTCGTCCATCAGCTGCAGTTGCAGGTCAGCGGGCACTTTGTAGTCCAGTGCTTCGATCTGCGCCCACCAGTACGGCAGACGGAATACGTCGCGCACAATCACATAGGCGCCGGCCACATTGGCCGCGCTCATGCCGGTGGACTCTTTCAGGCGCTGCACAAAGGTGATGCCCATGTGGTTAACCAGGTCGTTGGCGATCTGGTTGCTGATGATTTCCCGTTTCAGGCGGTGCCGGCGCATGGCCTCGCCAAACTTCTTCGCCAACAACGGCGGGAAGGCGGTTTCCATTTCGCGGGCCAGGTAATCGTCGTCCGGCACCAAGGAGGTCAGCAGCGATTCCTTAAGGTCGATTTTGCTGTAGGAGATCAGCACCGACAGCTCCGGCCGGGTCAAGCCGTGTCCGTTGGATACACGCTCGGCCATCTGTTCATCGCTGGGAATAAATTCCATGGCGCGGTCGAGTTTGCCGGCGCTTTCCAGGGCGCTGATCAGGCGTTTGTATTCACCGATGCTGCCACGGGCGCGGCGCTGGGCCAGCGACAGCGCCTGGGTTTGCTTGTAGTTGTTGCCCAGCACCAGGCTGCCCACCGCATCGGTCATCTCGGCCAGCAGTTTGTTGCGTTGCTTGCCGGTCATATCGCCAGCGGCGACGATCTCGTTAAGCAAGATCTTGATGTTTACTTCGTGGTCGGAGCAGTCCACACCACCGGCGTTGTCGATAAAGTCGGTGTTGCTGGCGCCGCCATTGAGGCCGTATTCCACCCGACCCAATTGGGTCATGCCGAGGTTACCGCCCTCGCCCACCACCTTGGCGCGCAACTCGCGGCCGTCAACGCGCAAGGCGTCGTTGGCTTTGTCGCCGACGTCGACATGGCTTTCGCTACTGGCTTTTACGTAGGTACCGATACCGCCGTTCCACAGCAGGTCCACCGGTGCTTTAAGCAAGGCGTTGAGCAGTTCGGTCGGCGGCAGTTTGTCGGCGCTGATATCGAAGCGCTCTTTCATTTCCGGGCTGATGGCGATGCTTTTGGCGCTACGCAGGAACAGACCGCCGCCTTTAGAAATCAACGAGGCGTCGTAGTCGGCCCAGCTGGAACGCGGCAGGTCGAACAGGCGTTGGCGTTCAACAAAGCTCTTCGCTGCATCCGGGTTCGGGTCAATAAAGATATGCAGGTGGTTAAAGGCCGCGACCATTTGCAGTTTGTCCGACAGCAGCAAGCCGTTACCAAACACGTCGCCGGCCATATCGCCGATGCCGATTACGGTGGTCAGGTCTTTTTGCACGTCGATACCGCGTTCGCGGAAGTGACGCTGCACCGACACCCAGCCGCCTTTGGCGGTGATGCCCATGCCTTTATGGTCGTAACCTGCCGAACCACCAGAGGCAAACGCATCGCCCAGCCAGAAGCCGTACTCGCCGGCAATGCCGTTGGCGATATCAGAGAAAGTGGCGGTGCCTTTGTCGGCGGCCACGACCAGGTACGGGTCGTCTTCATCGTGGCGTACCACGTTTTGCGGCGGTACCACTTCGCCTTCTTTCAGGTTGTCGGTGATATCCAACAAGCCGGAAATAAAGATGCGGTAGCAGGCAATGCCCTCGGCCAGCACTTCATCGCGGCTGCCGCCAATCGGCATACGCCGTGGCACAAAACCACCCTTGGCGCCCACCGGCACGATCACCGCGTTTTTCACTTGCTGTGCCTTGACCAGGCCCAGCACTTCGGTGCGGTAGTCCTCTTCACGGTCCGACCAGCGCAAACCACCACGGGCGACCTTGCCACCACGCAGGTGCACGCCTTCCACCCGTGGCGAATAAACGAAGATTTCAAACATCGGCACCGGCTTGGGCAAGTCGGCGATGGTGCGCGAGTGGAACTTAAAGCTGAAGTACGGTTTGTTCTGACCGTTGCTGTCGGTCTGGTAGAAGTTGGTGCGCAATGTGGCTTTGATCAGGTCGAGGTAGCGCCGCAAGATGCGGTCTTCGTTCAGCACCGCCACGTCATCCAGAGCGGTGAGAATGGCCTGTTCAAGACGCAGCTGCTTATCCGCCAAGTCATCGGCGGTCAGTTTGCGCGCCAGGTAGAAACGGGTTTTAAACAGACGCACCAGCTCTTTGGCGATGTCGACATGGTTCAGCAGCGCGCTGGCGATATAGCTCAGGTCGAAGCCCAGGCGAATTTGCTTGAGGTAACGGGCATAGGCACGCAGCAGCGCCACATCCCGCCACGGCATGGCAGCAGTCAGCACCAAACGGTTAAAGGCGTCGTTCTCCGCGGCACCGCCGACAATCTGCACAAAGGCGTCTTGCAGGGTGTCGTTGAGTTGTTGGATATCCAGGTCCAGGCCTTCGGCGTAGGTGAAGGCGAAGTCGTGAATCCAGAACTCGCGGCCGCTTTGGTGATGCAGGCGGTAGGGGAATTCACCCAGTACGCGCAGGCCGAGGTTTTCCAGAATCGGCAGCACGTCGGACAAGGCCAGCGGCGTATCGGCGTGGTACAGCTTGCAATGCAGCTCCTGGCCACCGGCACTTAGCGGCTGGTAGAAGCTCATCACCAGCGGACGCTCTTCCGACAGGCTCAGCAGGTGCTGCATATCCACCACCGCTGAGTGCGGGGCGAAACGCTCGCGGTAACCGGCCGGGAAGCTTTTCGGGAAGTCGGCCAGCACGCGGGTGCCTTTGGCTTCGCCGAGGCTTTCCACCACTAAACCTGCGTAATCGTCTTTCCACGAACGGCAGGCCTGCACCACTTCGCGCTCGATTTGCGCCTGGTCGATGTTCAGCTTGGTTTTTGGGTCAATGCGCAAAATGAACTGCACACGGGCCAGCACCGATTCCGAGAAGTAGGTCCAGAACTCGCAGTCAGTGGCCTGCAAACGGTCCACCAGCACTTGCTGAATACGGATACGGCTTTCAGTGGAATACACATCGCGCGGCACATAAGCCAGGGCGTAAACAAAACGGCCGTAGGGGTCGGCACGTAGGAACAGGCGAATTTTGTTGCGTTCCTGAATCTGCACAATGGCCAGCGAGGTGTTGTACAGCTCATCCACCGGGGTCTGGAACAGGTCATCGCGCGGCAGCACTTCCAGCACCTTGACCAGCTCTTTGCCCAAATGGCCCTGCGCGGTAAAGCCGGAACGTTGCTCGACTTCCGCCACTTTGCGGCGGATATACGGAATATTGCGCACGCTTTCGCTGTAGGCGATGGAGGTGTAAATGCCCATAAACCGGCACTCTTTCACCACCTTGCCCTTGGCATCCAACTCACGGATAGAGACGAAATCCGGGTAAGCCGGGCGATGCACGCGGCTCGGTTGCGCGGCCTTGGCAAACGACAGCAGCACCGGCTCGCGCAGGTAGTTCACGGCATAGTCTTCGATATGCAGATCGGCGCTGGAAAGGCCCGTGCGCAGGCGCTTGGACAGGCCCAGCAGGGTCGACTCGTCATAGGTGATATGGCCGCCTTCGGCCTCATCGGCAACGGTGAACTCTTCATAGCCGAGGAAGGTGAAACGGTTGTCCATCAACCATTCCAGGAACACTTTGATTTCCGCCAACTCGGCGCCGTCGACCTTGAGCTTGGCTTTGCCCAGCCAGGCCAGCAGCTCAGTGACTTTATTGCGCATGGGTTGGAAGTCGGCGACGGTGATGCGCACTTCTTCCAGCACGTCGAGAATGGCGTTTTCCAGGGTGCGCATATCAGTGGCGTTGGCGCTGCGGTCGATCTCCAGGAAGATCAGCGACTCTTGCAACACGTCTTTGCCAGTGGTGCCCTTGGGCAGCACTTCTTGCAGCTCGCCCTTTTTATTGCGGCGGGTGCTGATCACGCTGTTTTGCAGGGTGTGGATGCTGTAACCGCGGCGGTTCAGCTCCATGCGTACCGAATCAACCAGGAATGGTACGTCGGGGTGCAGCACTTCCACAGCGGTGTGGGTGGACTGCCAACCATGTTTTTCGTAATCGGGGTTAAACACCCGCACTTGCGGCTTGGCGCTGTCAAAGCGCTCCAACAGGCGCCAGGCCGATAAGGTACAACCGACCAGGTCGGAGAGGCGACGCTGGGTCAGTTCCTCTAAAGCGATGATGCCGAAAAATTGCTCTGCAAACAGGGCTACTTGTGACAACGCCTGTTCACTAACGTGCTGAGCCAGTGCCGCTTGCAGTTGATGCTGAAAGTCGGCTTTGCTGGCCGCCGTAAAGAACGCCATGGTTTTGCTCCGCTGGGCTTGTTTTTAGAGAAAGAGCTGGAAAAAAGAGC